>JAFONX010000004.1 GCA_017418275.1 Candidatus Saccharimonadota bacterium
GGATAACAGTAAAATTTTTACTAAGAAATAAAGTGTAAGCTCGCAGCTGACAGGCTGCTCACGCGTTCCACGCGTCAGCGAGGAACGAAAGGGCTATGCCCGCAAGAGAAAAACCACCGGCTAGGCCGGTGGATGTTTATTGTGCGCTTGCAAAAGGTCAAAAAATCTCCCCTGTTGTGGCTGGGGAGTAAGTAAAATATGCAAATATCAAAGATACTGCCGCTTTTTGCGCGGATGTCTTTTATTAGCGGCATTATTCGAAAATGTGAGCGTTGCCGTATAAATTGGAAAGGCATGGCTTAGTAGACCTTCGAGATTAAACCCAGGTTGAATAGTCTGGATGGCGCCTAAGATAATATTTGGATCTTTATAGGTCATAATAGCGTTTCTTGTACGGCGGGGGAGGAGAGCGTTGCCAGGAGCTAAAATACCTCGGTCGCTTTGCCAGAAATCGTTGATGGCTGGCGGAACGACACCGTTATGCATGTGGCCCGAAATATAGGCGTCGAAATCTTTAAGGTATGGTTTAATTTCTTTATCCGCTAAATAGACTGGTGAGTGGCAGAGAAAAAGTTTGATTTTGTTTTTTGGCAAATTGTGAAGTTGTTCGTTTGGAATTTGCTTAAAATCGTGAATGAGAATATTTTTGTCTTCGAATTCTGGACTAAAAATCGTGGACTTGCCGCCATGGGCACTATCGTAGAAATAGTAGTCCATATCGGGGGAGATACCGTAAAGATATAGTCTTTCGTCTTCGTATGATTCGTTTACAAGGAAGGTGATGCGCGGATTATCTTTAAATGCGTTCAGGATTGGTGCTGGATCGGAAATGCGCCAACAGCCACGTCTTTCGTTATCATTGCGGTAGTAGTCGTGATTGCCAAGAATAGCGATAATGGGGGCAATGTCAGCAAGGCGTTCGAGAAATCTCGTTAAGCGTTTGTTTTGTGAGGCGTTATTGAGTTCGTCGAGGCAATGCACGAGATCGCCGAGAAAGAGAATGTAGTCTGGTTTTTGCACTTTAGTCCAGACGGCGACTTTTTCTAGGACAGAGTCTTTGATTTTACTGCTAAAATGCAAATCGCTCAGGAGTACGAAACTCGGAGCTTCTTTTTGATCATTATAAAAAGAATGACTGGTCTGATAGATTGCCTTCATCTCTTGAATTATACAATAATTCTTCTCATGGTAAAATGTCGCAAAGAATAAAAACTAAATGTAGCGGTAGGCGCAAGTATTATGACACTAAATGTAGAATGTCAATGCTTGTGCTTGTGGTAAAAATACCTTATTCTAGATATGTAAGGAAAAAGGATGGGCAGTTAAGGAGGAGCCCAGCTATGAAAACAAACACTAAATACATCTTTGTGACTGGCGGCGTGATTTCGGGCGTTGGTAAAGGTATTATGTCGGCAAGTATGGGCGCAATTCTGAAGGCTAAAGGTCTAAAAGTCTCTATTCAGAAATGCGACCCTTATTTTAATGTGGATGCTGGACTATTAAATCCGCGTGAACATGGCGAATGCTATGTGACGCAGGATGGCGCCGAAACTGATTTGGACCTTGGTCATTATGAGCGTTTTCTCGATGAAGAGATGACGGGTGATTCGATTTGGACTTCGGGTAAGCTTTATAAGAAATTGATCGATGCAGAACGTGCGGGCGAATTTGGTGGTAAAACGGTTCAGTTAGTTCCACATGTGACGGGTTTGGTGCAACAGACTTTCTTAGACAACGCTAAGCATTTTGGCTCTGATGTACATATTGTAGAGATTGGCGGTACGGTTGGCGATATCGAGGGCTTGCATTTTATCGAGGCAATTCGCGAATTCCCATCAAAGGTCGGTCGCGAGAACTGTTTGTTTGTGCACGTTTGTTATGTACCATGGCTTTCAACGAGCGAGGAGTTTAAGACCAAGCCGGCGCAAAATTCGTTACGGGATCTTCGTCAGTTCGGTATTATTCCAGATATGGTTGTAGCACGTATGGATGTTGACCAGGTAGTGAAAGCGCCACATATTGCTCAAAAACTTGCGACTTTCTGTGGCGTACGCGACGACGCAGTGGTTTTGATGCCAGATGCGCGTAGCGTGTACGAGGTACCGTTAAATGCTGTACAGGGCGGTGTATTGGCGCCTCTCGAGCGTTTTGTGGATCATGGTGATCCGGATATGAAGCAATGGGAAGATTTGGTAAAGAACATTGAATCTAATCCAAAGGAAGAAGTAAAGATTGGTTTGGTAGCTAAATATGTCGATAATACTGATACCTATTTGTCTGTGACCGAGGCTCTGAAGGCGGCGGCTTGGAAGGTCGGCGTAAAGCTCGAAACAGTTTGGATTAATGCCGAAGAGGCAACCGATAAAGATTTCGCGAGCGTGGATGGAATCGTGGTGCCGGGCGGCTTTGGCGTGCGCGGAGTAGAGGGCAAGATTGCGGCGGCAAGTTATTGTCTGAAGCATAATAAGCCGTATCTTGGTCTCTGTCTTGGTTTGCAGTGTGCGGTCATCGCGGCAGCGCGCTTGGGCGGTGTAAAAAAGGCTAATTCTGAAGAGTTTGGTGCCGAAGAGGGCGAGAACGTCGTATATATTATGGAAGGCCAAGCTGGCAAGGAAAGTACGGGCGGCACGATGCGTTTAGGTAACTATCCGGCTAAGTTGGTAGCGAAGTCGAAGATGGCAGAGATTTATGGTACAACGAATGTCATAGAGCGCCATCGCCATCGTTACGAGGTAAACCAAAGCTTCAAGAAAGAAATCGAGAAGGGCGGCTTGAAGATTTCTGGTACTAGTCCAGATGGCTCGCTCGTAGAGTTTGTCGAGGCGCCAAAATGTGATTACTTTGTGGCAACTCAGGGTCATCCGGAATATAGGAGCAGACCGTATCGTGCTCATCCGCTTTTCGAAGGCTTGATTCGCGCTTCAAAGAAGTAGCTACCTTTGTCTATCTCTGTTATTAGTGATAGAATTAAGGTATTATGGAAAATTTAAAGACGCAGATTAAGGGTATTATCAAAGCTCTGTATGATATCGACGATACGCCGGTTGATTTTTCAGAGGTCCCTGCGAATATTGCTGGGGATTATTCAACGAACATCGCAATGCGCCTCGCAAAGCGTGTTGGCAAAAATCCGCGTCAGGTCGCCGAAGAAATTATCGCAAAATTGGGCGACGAATACGTCTTTATGATTGCTGGTCCTGGCTTTATTAATGTTGAGGTTTCGGCGAAGAAATTACAAGAAAAACTCGCGAGCGAGTTCAGTGAGAATTATGGTAGTAATAATTCTGGCGAGGGTAAGACAGCAATCGTAGAGTTTCCTAGCACTAACATGGCTAAGCCTTATTCGGTTGGCCACTTGCGTCCCGGTACGCAGGGTTGGGCAACGAAGAAACTACTCGAGGCGAATGGTTGGAAGGTTATCACGGATAATCATCTGGGCGATACTGGTACGCCGTTTGGTGTCTGGGTAGTTGGTTTTTTGCGCTCCGGCAAGAGCTTGGATGAGGTGACAATTTACGATCTCGGTCAGATTTATATTGATACTAAGAAGGCTTTAAAGGAAGAGGCTGCCGAGGGTAAGCATGAGCTCGCCGATCAGACGCAGGAATGGCTCCAAAAACTAGAAGCTAAGGATGCGCAGGCAGTTGAGTATTCCGAGCGTTTCAATAAAATTTCGCTCGATCATATTCATAATGTTATGAAGCGCATGTCGATTAGCACTGATTTGGAGTTGGGTGAAAGTTTTTATGCGGAACCCGGCAAGGAACTTGTTCAGAAGTTTTTGGCTGAGGGGAAGTTTGAGCAGAATGACGATGGCTCGGTGATTTGTCGCTTAGATGAGGCTGGTATTGATGTGCCGATGTTAGTCTTAAAGAGTAACGGTACGGCGCTTTACGCAACGACGGATTTGGCATGTATGTTCTACCGCAAGGAGCATTACAACCCAGATTTGGTTGTATATTGTGTAGGTGCAGAGCAGAAGTTTTACTTTGAACAACTTTTTGCCATGGGTAAGAAGCTTGGTCTAACACAGGAAAATTTCCATCTTTGGTTTGGCACGATTGATATCGTGAATGACGAGGGTAAGCGCGAGAAAATGTCGAGCCGCAAGGGAGTGGTATTACTTGAAGCGATGCTAGATGATGCGGAAGCGCGCGTGCGTAAGAACTTTGCTAACAGCGAATTAAGCGATGAGGATATTCGTCGAATTGCGACGGGCGCAATTAAGTTTAGCGATTTTGTTGCAGATCGCAAGATGGGTATTCTTTACGATCCAGATAAGATTTTTGCGCTGACGGGCTTTTCTGGTCCATTTTGTCAGTATGCCGATGTACGCTTGCGTAGAATTATAGAAAAGAACAAAGATTTTGTTCGGGTTGATTTTGTCGATTACGATTTTGTAGCAGAGAAGGATTTATTGATTCAGATTAACAAGTTCCCAGAACTTGTAAGTGGAGTTGTAGAGAAGTTAGAACTACACAAGATTGCAGGCTATTGTTTTGAGTTAGCGCAAGCTTTGAACCGTTACTATGAAAAGACGCCGATTTTACAAGCCGAAGACAAGGAACGTTCGGCGCGTTTGTGGCTGATCGAGAAGGCAGATTTCGTATTGTCTAAAGCACTAGATTTACTTGGTGTAGAGATTCCGGAAAAAATGTAAGATTAAATGCCACTCGTAAGGGTGGCATTTTTGCTTGTGCTAAAAATTTGTTAAACTAAAAATATGTACGAAGACTTCCAAGCAATTAAAGAAACGTTGAATGCAAGTGAGCGCAAGATTGAGATTATTGAAAATGAAAATCCACGTTCGGAAGCTATCTTGGAATGGGCGAAGATTCCGCGTTCGCAGGATTTAGCCGCGGTCGTGACATATACTGAGGTAATTACGGTTGATGACTGGATACATGTTTTAGGACATGGTAAGGGTGCCGATGGTCAGACGATTTTTAAGCTTTCGAGCTTACCTAAAGATGACTTGATGTATGATTCGCTTGTGGTTGCAACAGATGTGTTGGGTGGTCTTTTTGCAATCTGTACCGATAAAACAGAGACAGCGTATGGTGACGTATATTATTTGCAACCGGAATGTTTAGAGTGGGAGCCAACAGGTTTTGGCTATTCGGAATTTTTGCTATGGCTGGCAGAGGATGATCTTGATGCATTTTATCAGGATGTGCGTTGGCAGGGATGGCGCGATATGAGCTCGCATGTAGGAGTGGATTCGGCGATTCGTTTTACGCCTGATGTTTGGTTTAAAGCTTGTGATTTCAATGCGTCACCGCGACAGATTGTTCCATTTAAGGAAGTGCTTGAGGATATCCTCTCGACCTACATTTTGGACGACGCCTCAAATTAGAGGTATATGAAGCGCTATCTGTTGTTGTGGTATAATGTGAAAAATACCTAATACTTTTTGGGAGTTTTTATGGCTAAGAAAATCACAAAGGTTAAGTCTAAAGATGACAAACGTTTGGATAAAATTGAAGAGCTTCAGGATCAGCTAGAGGAAGAGCTTGAGGCTGAAGATGAGCGTAGTGAGCGTGTAGACAAGGCGCGCGAACGCTCTTTGGAACTTGCGAAGCTTGGTGCAGAGAAGCTGAAGGGTGGTGCTGGTGGTTTCATGAAGTTTATTCGTGAACAGAACGTGGTTGGTCTCGCAGTAGGTTTGGTACTTGGTACTGCCGCCGGCGGCCTAGTTAACTCTTTGATTGATAATATTATTATGCCGCCTTTAGGATTTTTGCTTGGTTCAGCTGATGGTTTGAAGGGTTTGGAGCTCAATATGGGCGTGACACCTTCTGGCGAAGTTGCCATTTTGCATTATGGCGTGTTTATTAATGATTTAATTAACTTCCTGGTTTTGGCGCTGTGTGTTTATCTTGTAATTAAAATATTAAAGCTAGATATCAAGAAATAATGACGAAAAAAGCGACATTACTTTGGGTAGACCTTGAGATGACTGGTCTTTCGCCTGTGGAAGATCGTATTCTTGAGGTGGCAGCGATTGCGACCGATTGGGATTTTAACGAGCTCGGTTGTTATACAGGGATCGTAAAAGTTAACGATGAGTTGATTAAAAAGCGTATGGTAGGGGATTTCTGGGAGAAAAATCCAGAATCTTACCGTAGTCTAGTCGAGCAGAATAAGGACGGCAAGCCTGCGAAAGTTATTGAGCAGGAATTGTTGGATTTTTTGAAAAAGCATTTTGGCAAGACGGTTTACCTTGCGGGTAATTCGATTCATCAGGATAGGAAGTTTATTGAACGCGAATGGCCAGAGTTGAATGAGAAGTTGCATTACCGGATGCTTGACGTGAGTGCTTGGAAGATTTATTTCGAAAATGCGCTAAATTTTTATGTAACAAAGGCA
Source organism: Candidatus Saccharimonadota bacterium (assembly GCA_017418275.1). Classification (GTDB taxonomy): domain Bacteria; phylum Patescibacteriota; class Saccharimonadia; order Saccharimonadales; family Saccharimonadaceae; genus UBA2834. Next base: position 6,370 of record JAFONX010000004.1, read on the forward strand.
GAGAATCACCGTGCCTTAGATGATATACGTGGTAGTATTGAGGAGTTGAAATGCTATTTGAAAAAGATATCGTAAAAGACTTGCAGGCTTTTGAAGATATTTCTGAAAAAATCGCAGGCGAAAAGAATGAACTACGCGTTTTTGAGCGCGGCGAGAAAATATGCGTTGTTATTGAGAAGAATACGAATCCTTTGCGAATTGAGTTGCGTTGTGACTATAAGCTCTCGAAGTTGCTCCAAGAGCGTTACGAAAGTGTAATGGAGAGTCGTTCGCTTGGCAAGAACGGCATAGAAATCATTTGTAGCGGACAGTTGAGCGATGATGAGGTACATGATTTAATACGCCACGCTTATGAGGTCTCGGCTTAGTATGAAAACGAGGTTTTAGGCCTCGTTTTTTTTGTGGCGTAAAACCACTGGCTAGGCCAGTGGTTCCATATAGGTTTACCGATGAATCAAAAAACTCCTTTTTGTTATGCTTATGGCGTAGCCTGTCAGCTAACTAAAGTAAACAAAAAGGAGTTTTATGCCCGTTAA
>JAFONX010000005.1 GCA_017418275.1 Candidatus Saccharimonadota bacterium
CACGACAGCAAGCAATGCAACTACAAGACCAATAACACCATAAAGAATAGTGTCTTTGCCTTTCTTAACCTTACCTGGATCACCAGAAGAGGTCATCATAGTAAAGCCGCCGAGAATAATCATGATAACAGCAACGATACCGATAATGCCAAATATCCAGTTAAGAACTGCTTGAAGCTTGGTATTAAAATTATCAGTCGTAGCACTATCGCCGCCGATTATCGTCAAACCTTCTTGAGCTTTCTTTTTTGGATCGACTGCATCTGCTAAAAAGTATACTAAGTTCATTTTTACCTTTCTATATTTTTACTTGCATTTTAACATAAAATAACCAATCTAGCAATAAAATATACCTCTACTATTTCGAAACAATACTGCCGATTGATTTCACAATCACTAACGCCGACAAAGATATAATCAAGCCGATAACAGCCCCTATTAAACCCTTCTTTGCCTTTGCTATCTTGCCCGGATCACCCGCAGAAGTCATTAGCATAAAGCCGCAAACAACTATCATAACAACACACACAATTCCAGCAATCGTAAAAAGCACATTTGTTATATTACCAAAAAAACCAGGAATGAAGCTATCAAAGCTCATATCCTCAGTACATAAGCCCGAACCGTCAGCCTTGCAAAGATTTTCTTCTGCAAAAAATTCTAATATTCCCATAATGATTACTCCTAAATTGGCTTTTGAACTATCGTTATTACAATATTTGCAATTAGCGTCGCCAAGAGGCTCAACACTAAACCAATAATCGCAGTGATTATGATACGTTTTGCAAGCTGAGTCTTACCTGGATCGCCCGCACTCATCGAATACATAATGCCGCCCCAAACAATCATACCGACAGAAACCACACCAACAATCCCAGACAATACACCAACAGCAGTTTTTACGTCGTTTTCTACCTCTGACTCGCCCGGCGTCGTATCGGGCAACTTACCCCCAGTATCGATATTCGGATCGTATGTCAAACTCTCGCCACCAACAGTAATCGTTTCATCCGCACTTACGTTCGCCGAAAGCGGAGAAGCAATTACGCAAGCTAAGCTGCAGATTAGAGCGACTATTACTAAAACTTTTTTCATTATTAACTCCTTAGCAATTTACACACCTAAAGTATTAGTTACAAGCACCACGATAACTGCAGCAAGCATCATAATTGCCAAACCAATACAGGCCGAAATAATCGTTTTCTTACCCTTAGTCGCCTTACCCGGATCGCCCGCACTCATCGAATACTGCAAAGCACCCCAAACAATCATCAATACGGATATCATGCCACCCCAAAATAAAGCTTTACCACCAACATATGCTACTAATCCCTCCTTAGAACTCTCCTTATCAGCCGCTGTTGCAATTGCTTTTACAAACTTAATAACAATATCGCTACCTTTTACAATCACAACACCAATTAAGGTATTCACAATTGTTTTTTGACCCTTCATGGACTTACCTGGATCACCAGAACTTGTAACATACAGAAAGCCCCCATACATCACTAGAATCACAGCTACGTAACCTGCTATATCCGAAATCATACCATAAATATTAGCAACTATAGTAAGAACATACTTAGCAATATCTTTTTTATACTCGCCACCAGTAAAATCAGGGTTTTTATCCAAACCCTCACACCAACGCGTAATGCTATAAAAAGCCCCGTGTGGACAATAACCACCCGAGCTACCTTTTGTCGTAGAGCTCGAACTTGTTGTTTTTTTACTCGGGTCGGCCGCCGAAACATTCTGCGAAAGAAGAGAAGTGCTAAGTAAACCTGTTACTGCAGCTACTGAAGCAAAAATCGCAAATAGAAACTTTTTCATACAATACCTACGGAATTAACCAATTAATTATTAGACCGATCAATACATAAACTATTAATCCAACAACAATCTCGAGAATACGTTTCTTTGCTGCTTGAACCTTACCTGGATCATCCGTAGCAGTCATCCAAGTAAAGCCCGCCATTGCAATAAAGGGTACCGCGACAACACCTGCAATACTACCCACAATCCAAACCAAATCCTCGAGCATTACCATAATACCAGACTTGTCGCCTTCACCGTCACACCATTTTTGCGGCAAAACACCAGTATTACAATCTGCATATGTTGGTCGCGCAATCGCAATCGTCGCAAAAGCCGCGCAAATCACCGCCGCTAGGGCAAAGCAGCCAAGTTTTTTTCGTACGCTCAACTTATCACTCATCTAGAGCTCTCTTAAACCTTCCTTTAAAACTTACCTAAATTCTAACATATTCGCTTATTAATGCGCAAATGTTTTAAAATAAGCGGAAAATAATTTATCCTACTTGACGAAATCGCTTATGTGTGATATAACTAATCCTATTATGAAGTTGCGATTGAGAGGTGCTCTAATAGCAATTTTTGTTTTTTGCTTCAGCGTGTTCGGTTTTAGCACGCCAGTTTTTGCAGACCCTGCCACCGACCCTAGTACTTCAGTCACTACTTCCACTTCTGCAGAAGAAGAGAAAGAAAGCGAAGACGAAATTATCCCTATCGAAGATCAACCAACCTGTGCCGACCAAATCGGCGGTCTTGCTTGGCTTGTTTGTCCTGGTACAGGCTTTTTGGCTAACGTCATCGACGGTGCATATAATATCCTATCTCGATTAATTGAAGTTGAGCCAGTCACGGATGATACTGATTCGCCATTTTATCTAATCTGGAGCACTTGCCGCAAATTAACTAATATTGCTTTCGTGATCATTATGTTCCTCTGTATCCTGTCACAAATCACCGGTGTAGGCATTTCCAACTACGGCGTCAAACGCATGCTGCCAAGACTACTTGCCGTTATCATATTGTCAAACCTCAGTTTTATGATATGCCGCGTTGGTATCGACCTCAGTAACATCCTTGGCTCAGGCATTCGTTCTATCTTTGAGCTCATCGAAGAAGAGTCATTCGCCAATGGCGCGCTATCTGCAGACTTCCAAATCTTTACGGCTAGCAACATCGTTTCGACCTTCTTAGGTATTGGTACGGCCGCCGCTGTTACTACAACCGTATTAGCTAACATTGGTGGCTTCACTGGATTGATTTGGCTTATCCTGCCAGTACTCCTAGGCGGCGTTTTCTCAATCATTGCTGCCGTATTAATTATGGCCGGCCGTCAAGCCCTCATTTATATCCTCCTCATGATTTCGCCAGTCGCAATCGTCTGCTATGCCATGCCAAACCTCTCTAAGTGGACAGACAAGTGGTATCAGCTCTTCATGCGCATGCTATTCTTTTATCCGATGTTTAGCGCGCTATACGGTGCATCCCGCCTCGCGGGTCTTGTGGTGATGTGTTCCGCAAAGAATGCAGAAGGGGACATTGATCCAGTCCGCGTCGTACTTGGCCTCGCAATTCAGGTTATCCCGCTCTTTATGTCCATCCCACTCATGAAGATGAGCGGCACCATCCTCAACAAGATTGACGGCATCGTACGTGGTGTTTCTGCTCCAGCAATGCGCAGCTTCGGTCGTATGGCTGCAGAAAACCGCATGGCCGCATGGCAAAGACAGCGCTATACTAATAGCCGCGCCATGCACAATCGCCTTGCGCGCTATTTACAACAGAGAAAGACCGACCGCGTCATGGATGCCAAAGCTCTCGAGGCTATTAATAAAGATACTTACGAGCGCCGTTCTAAAGAGCGCCTCTATAACAGCAAAGGTCATCTCAACCGCCGCGGTACACTATACAACGAAATAAACGTCCGTAAGGTCGAAAACGAAGCCAAGCGCCTCAGAATCGATAACGACTTCGACCAAGGTTTCAGCGAAAAAACCGCTTTTGATCCAGTGACCGGCAAAGAATACTTTATCGACTCTCACATTAATCGTCGTAATGCTAGAAGCATCGCAGACGGAAACAGCCGTATTCAGGTTGCTCTCCGCGAAAGAGCTATTGAAAGAGCCCGCTCTAACAATATTCAACTCGAAAACACCAAGAACCTTGCCGTCAGTATGCGCGACTCTCTTAACGGTGTCGACGACGATCCAACCCAAAACACACAAATCAAACGCCTCGTCGAAAAATCCTTCAATCTTCAAAGTGGCGATACGAGTGGCTATGAACATGCCAAGCAGGTCGTCCTCGCTACTGCAATCGCCGAAAAACGCAAAGTCGACTCCGATGAGCGCAACCGTAAGCTCGAACTCTTTAGAGATATTCCAGCCGGTGACCTCGTTAAGAGAGAACTTTCTCAATCTCTTGAAAAGCACGATTATAACTCAATGGAAGCGGCCATTACGGTCATGTCCGAACGTGGCGACCAAAACTGGATTCTAGAAGAGCTCGAAAAGCACTCACGCGATATGTATATTAGCAACGATGCAACCGCAAGTACCAAGAACGAGATGATGCGCTTCCAGAAGCACCTCCTCGACTCAACCCTACCATTAAAGAAAGACGACGTTTTCCTTGCGGCTTGGGCTAAAGCTAACATGATTCGCCGTGCTAAACACGAAATGGGACAGCAAATTGGAGCCTTCATTAGCTTTAAAGACTTCATAAACGGCGTCCAGCTTGCAGAAGATAGCCAAGAAGACGCACGAAAACTATCCGCAACTGCAATTATTAACGCCTATAAAGACGGCGGCTACTTCATAGATCAAGACCGTACAGTCTTTGACCAAATGCTTAAGTTTAAGGTAGAATCCGATCCTGAACTTGGCGGCGCAGTTGTTCGCGACGACCTCGTCCTCTTCCGCGAAAAAGATATTCGTTCCGGCCTTGCCTCAGGCAAAATGGACGGCGAACAGCTCGAGAACGCACTTGACTACTTCACAAACGGTTACTTCAAGAGCCACAACATGGATACACAAGGCGCCCGCAAAGCTAAGTATGCCGCAGGGCAAAGCAAAGCCCAATATGCAGACTATGCCGAAAGCCACATGGGTAACTACCAACAGCTTACAGACGAAGACGGCAACCTCATCTACAACGATGACGGTAGTGCCAAAATGGGTTACAAGGACGGTACAACCCTTAAGTTCCTCTACGATATGCTTGGTGGTATGACTGCCGCTCAAATCGCTTCATCAAAGAGCACTACTTTTAAGATGATTAACCATATCATTGGCAAATTCGGTAAAGACGGATCCGGTTTTACGCCAGATGGCTACAGCTACGAGCTTCGAAGCTTACTCGCAGATCAGATTGAAGCCCTCAAGAAACCAAATGCCGCTGCGCTCCGCGACAAGATGAATCCGGATATTCGCAAAATTCTCGATATTCGATAGCTAGTAAAATCCCCCAACACAACAGGGGGATTTTTGTTAGCTAAAAAATATAATTCCACAAAATACAAGCACAAAAACAATCGATTTTTATGATAAAATAATATACATATATGGCTGTCCACACGGTACCACAAGACGTTGAGACAGATGATAAGATATTGGGACCATTCAATCTCCGTCAATTCATCTATCTTTTAATTGCCGCGGCTTTTTGCGGTCTGGGTTATATACTATTTAGAGTATTTATTCCTCTTGTCATTGTTGTTATTCCGCCGGTTATTTTTCTTTTAGTGCTTGCTTTGCCTCTTAAAAAAGACCAACCGATGGAAACCTATCTGGCCGCAAAAATCTCCTTTCTTTTTAAAAACAACAAACGCATTTGGACACCAGGCCAATCCGACACCACAATTGAAATTACCGCACCTAAAAAAGAAGAAGACAAACTTAATAAAGGCCTCAGTCGCGCCGAAGTCTCCAAGCGTCTTTCCTTCCTTGCGGATATTGTTGATACCGAAGGTTATGCTATCAAAAATAGCAGCCCAAATTTGCCATTTAATCAAGAAATCTACGCCGAAGCCGAAAGCATCACAGACATGTACGATGCCGACCGTAGCCAAAACGTCAATCAAAACCTTGCAGATTACAATACGCAGAATCGCGAAGCGCTCGTTTCTCAAATGCGCCAAGCTATCGATAATAACTCCACAATGCAGCCAGTGATAGGTAATACCCCACGAAACGACTTCGTCGAACAAGCGCCAGTCGAGCAAACCCCAATCGAACAAGCTCCAGATTTACCGGATATTCCCAACTATTACAGCGACACGGAAACTCCTTATATTGCTCAGTCGGATTTAGGGGACGCTTTTGACGACTCAGACAAGCCTTCAATCCAAGAAGAACAGACCGCTCAAGCCAACCCAAGTATGGTAGAACTCGCTAACAGCGACGATCTGTCTGTTCAAACTATCGCCAAAGAAGCCAATCGCATCACTGAAAAACAAGAACAAGCCGCACGGGCAATTCAAGGCAATAATAACGGGGAAGTTTACGTTTCGTTACATTAAGGAGTTATATGCAAGATAATCAAAATCCATACGGAGCTCAGCCACAAACCATGGCCCCACAGCCAGGCATGACTCCATCACAATATCCAAACGCGCCACAAGCAATGCCAATGCAAAATCCGCAATTTGCCGGTCAGGCACAAATGATGGGCGCCCAAGCACAAGAACCTCAGACCCCGCCAAAACAGATCAAGCAAGATCAAAATTCCACGCAGGGTACTTTGCTTTTCTCTGAGCTTCGCGATTCCATGGTTATCATGAAAGACGGTTCCTTCCGTGCAGTTGTAGCCTGTAAATCCATCAACTTCGACCTCATGGCTGAAAGCGAAAGAGAAGGCGTCGAAATGTCCTACCAGGACTTCTTAAACTCTATCAACTTCTCAATTCAAATCCTCATCCGTTCTCAACGTATCGACATTCGTCCATATATCGATAAACTCGAAAACCTACGCAGAAACGAAGACAATATGCTTCTTGCACGCTTGATGGACAACTATATCGACTTTATTGATGAACTATCCCAGGAAGCTAATATTATGGACAAATCCTTCTTCGTGATTATTCCGTATTATAGTTCCAAGGAAGCAGAGCACGACATGACCGAAACCAAGAACTTCTTTAAGGCACTCAATCGTAATAAATCCCAAGGACCAATCAAAATCAACCGCGACATTTACGACAAAGCTATCACCGAAATGAGTAATCGCTGTGATGCTGTTATTCAGGGTCTTTATAGTATTGGTATTAATGCCGTCCGCCTCAATACGGAGGCGCTCAGCCATCTCTTCTATAGCTTTAATAACCCGAGCGAAGCTATTTATCAGCCAATGCGCAACTTTAATGATTTGGCTCAGCTCTACGTCAAGAAAGCTACTCCAGAAGAAGCCGAGGCATTCCGCCAGCAACAGATGCAGGAAGGAGGACAACACTAATGGCAAAACAACAACTCAGCGCTGCCGATATCGCAGCACAATCTCAACTTCAAGAAGAGCAGGAAATCCAGAATGCGTTTGAAACCGGTATTACCACGATGCGCGACCTCATTTCGTCGAGCTCGATAGAATTTAATACCGATTATTTCCGCCTTGGCCAAAAATTCGGCCGCACCCTCTATATTTACGGTTATCCACGCAGTCTTGTTACCGGTTGGCTAAGCTCTGTAATTAATATCGATGAAGTGATCGACATTTCAATGTTCATTTATCCTGCCGACACGACCGTCGTCATGAAAAACCTCACCAAAAAGGTAACCCAGCTCGAAGCTAGCTTGAATATTAATGCTGAGAAGGGCAAAGTTCGCGACCCAGAGCTCGAAAACGCTCTCCGTGACGCTGAAGCTCTCCGTGACGGTCTTCAGATGGGCTCAGAGAAATTCTTCCGTTTCGGTCTTTACTTCACACTCTATGCTGATACGCTTGAGGAATTACAATTTGTTCAGCATAAGATTGAAAATATTTTTGGCCAGCAAATGGTCTTTACAAAGGTTGCAAGCTCACAACAAGAGCAAGGCATGAACAGCACCTTCCCACAGTGCACAGACCAGCTACAAATCCGCCGCAACATGAACACCGGTGCTATTTCAACCACTTTCCCATTCACTTCGGCCGACCTAACCCAGGAATCTGGTATCCTCTACGGTATCAACATGCACAACAACGGGCTTGTCATTTTTGACCGCTTCAGCCTGGAAAACGCCAACATGTGCGTCTTCGCTAAATCTGGTGCAGGTAAATCCTTCACCGTTAAGCTCGAAGCCTTGCGCTCTATGATGGTCGGCACCGATATCATTATTATTGACCCAGAAAATGAGTATCAGAAGCTCTGTGACGCCGTCGGTGGTGCTTATGTCCGCCTTAGCTTGAACTCTGATGCCCGCATTAATCCTTTCGATTTGCCGCAAGTTGTCGACGCCGAAGACGCCAACGACGCACTTCGCACCAATATTACGACTTTGCACGGCCTCTTCCGCATTATGCTTGGCGGCCAGATGCCACTCAGTCCAGTTGAAGATTCCGATCTCGACCAAGCTTTAATCGATACCTATGCCCGCGCCGGCATTACTAGTGACCCATTGACGCATTCCGCAACCCCACCTACCATCATTAACCTCTTTGACACCTTACTTCACATGGGCGGTAGTGGCCCGAGCCTCGCACAGCGCCTTCGCAAATACACGACTGGTACTTTCGCAGGTATTTTCTCACAGCAGAGCAATATTAATATCAATAACCGCATGGTTGTCTTCAATATTCGCGACCTCGAAGACGAACTTCGCCCAGTGGCAATGTACATCGTTCTTTCGCACATCTGGAGTATTGTTCGTGCTAAAAAAATCAAACGCAGCCTTATCGTAGATGAGGCCTGGATGCTCATGCAATACGAAGATTCCGCTAACTTCCTCTTTAGTCTCGCTAAGCGCGCGCGTAAATATTACCTAGGCGTTACAACTATTTCCCAGGACGTTGAGGACTTTATGAGCAGCAAAATGGGCCGCGCCATCGTGAGTAACTCTTCAATGCAAATGCTCTTGAAACAGTCTCCATCCGCCGTCGATGTGCTCGCTGAAGTCTTTAAGCTTACCGGCGAAGAACGCAAGCGTCTTTCAAACTTCCCAGTCGGACAGGGACTCTTCTTTGCTGGTCAAAATCACGTACATATCCAGATTATTGCTAGCGAAACCGAAGAAGCCCTCATTACAACCAATCCGAACGACAAACGTTCAAAATAATCTGTTATTTCTCCGTCGTCACCCTCGACAAAATAACGAAAATATTTTACAATATATACATACATGGTCTCCACACCAAATAGTCCGCGCCTTAGCGCGATGCTTGGCGGTCTTAAAAGAGATCGTCAAAACTCGGGAGTTAACCCACGCACGCGCAGTAGTGCAAATCTTTTGAACGCCGAAAAATCTGCCAGCAAAAACCTCGGACAATTTAATCCACAATCATATCGTGGTCGAGCAAAAGACGGCGCCCTTTCTAGCTATCTAGATAGCGCTCTTAATGAAGCCCGTGCTGGCGAAGAAGCTAGTAGCGAATATGCTGCTTCCGACGCCAACCCATTCAATTATAGACACCAAAAATCTACTAAAAAGAAAGGCTTCTTCCGTCGTTTTGGTCCACTTGGGCTAATTGTAGCTATTATTTTCGGTGGTGGAGTTTTCTTGACTAGCGTGCAATCATCACTTGGCCCACAACTCTCCGCACTCATAACCGAGGCTACAGATATTCAATATCCGTCTTACAACCTTCGCAACCAAAGAATATTCAAATACCTTTTGGACGGCGGAGATCAAATCAAAATCAGTAATTTTACCAAACGCTATACCAATTTTAGCCCTTGGCTCAAGAAGCGCCTCAGTAAAAATGGTATTGAAGTTGGAAAACTTGACGTCAATGGCAACTTCGTCGAATCTAGTGGTCTTGCTACTCGTAATACAGTTTTAAAATATAATGGCGAAATTATCACCGCCAACGATTTTCAAACTAAATTTGCCCAAGATGCGGGTTTTAGAAACTCCTATTACAAATCCAAACGCGGACGCATTGCAGGCTTTTTTGATAACGTTGCAGATAAATTCTATCTGAAACGCGGTCAAACCCGAGACATTTTTGATCAATATAAAAATAGCAATGATAACGAAAAGAACCGCAGTAATTTCGAAGACATCGTCAACGACCACGTCACCGGCACCGACACCAAAGTAAATAGTGGTGGCACACGCAAAAACGAAGAAACTGGCGAAGACGAAAAATTCCACAACGGCGAAGATATCGATTCTTCAAAGGTTGCCGGTGATACTCCAGAAGCCAAGGCGCGCTCGTTTGTTAATAATCTTGCGGGGAAAGTCCAAACCGGCAGCACAGTTGCTTGTACCGGTTTACAAATCGCTAATATCGCCTCGGTAGCAGCGATGGCTTACCAAATCCAACAATCCGCCGCCTATTTCATGAGCTTTATCGAGCCGATTAACAAAATGATGGCTGGCGACGATCAAGAAGGCGCTATTAATGAATCTCTAAACTTCCTCACAAGGAGCACCACAAACGAAATCTCTTATATAGACGAAAACGGCGTTCAGCAAACCAAAACCGTCACCGGCTCTGCAATGGAATCGAATGGCGCCAAACTCGTCATGAGTAATACTGCCGTCAATACTAAAGATACTGACCCATTCCACATCAATGGCATCTCGCGCGCCGCGACCGCCGTCGCGCTCACGACTGGCGCATCGCAAACCACTTGTAATATTGCCTTGGCTGCCGGCGCTGTTATCTCGCTCGCAACCACATCTATACCTGGCGGCACTCTTGCCAAAGTCGTAATCGGCTTTGCTGCTCAAGCTGTTGGCGGCATTGCGCTAACCGGCATTATTTCGCTTATCATTTCGGCTATCATGCCACAACTCACAAAAATGTTTATTTCTAACGTATTTGAAAGCTACACAGGTATTGAAGCCGGCGAATTTTTCTTCGAAGGCGGAGCAAGCTCTAACTTCTCGCTTGCCCAACAGGGAAGCGCCGCAATGCCAGCCTCCAAGACAGTTGCCGCTCGCACGAACTACGAGAACTCTATCGCCATTGCTCAAGAGGCCGAAGTCGATCGCCTTAATTCGAGCCCACTCGATATTAACAATCCACACACTTTCATGGGCTCCATTACACGTAAACTCGGCTCAATTGCTTATACGACAAGCTTCCGAAGCGCCTTTGCTTCGCTCATAAATGCCACTACAAGTTCCGTCCGCGAAGTACTCCCAGGAGCCTCCGCCGCAGTCGACACTTTGTCGTATACTGGCACCACACAAGAATGCGATAACCTCGAAGGTACTGTTTGCGATATTTACGGCAATCCAATTGTTGCCATTGATCTTTCGACTGTCGATATCGCACCAGATGACCCAGTCTACGAAAGCACAATCAGCGCCAACCTCGATAGTGAAGGAGAAATCAAAGATGATTCTGAACTAGCTAAATTTATTACCTATTGCGTTAATCGCGAATCGCCTTGGGGCGTGACAGACGCGAATATTCTCAACTCACTCCAATCCGGCAACGTTGCTGTAAATAGCATCCCAATCCTTAACGATGTGTTTGATATTTTTAACGCACTCGAAAACATCGAAAATGCTGGTTGGTCTACTGGTAAAACTTGCGTTAACTCTGAAGATAATGCCCGCTGGCAAGCTGAACTTAAATATTATCAACGTTATGTTGAAGACATGCGCATTCTTGGCACCATGAGCGACGAAAGCGATAATCCAGTACTTGCTTTCGAAGAACGCTATGAGGCTGAACACCCAATCGATACTAGCTACGAGGGCACTCTCGCGCGCATTTCGGGCCTAACCAAAAACGACGTTGCTTTCTTGATGGAAGCTGCCGAGTATTCCACCGAACTAGCCCAATACGACCCGACCACGCGCTATGGCTATACGGCACCAAGCACAACCGAGGTCAAACCACTCGAATCAGTCTATTACATTACTTACAACAACGATGCTTATCTTTCGGCAAATCCAGAAACTAGCAAAAGTAGAATAGGAGTCACAACATGCTAAATTATCTCAAAAAACTCCTCTGTGTATCACTCGCTACAATTCTTTGTGTACAACCATGCTTTGCAACACTTCCAGAAGAGGGGATCATTGATTACTTCGATAATAACGGTATCTATTACTACAATCCTGTTGGCGACCGAGACAATTGTGGCTCTAGTGCTACACGTCTTGCCGGTAATACTGTCGCCGAAAAAATCTGGAACTACTTTGTAGATAAGGGCTTCACGGACGGCCAAATTGCCGGTATTATTGGCAACGGTATGGCCGAATCAGGCCTAACACCAACCCGTTCCGTAGATGGCTCTTACTGGGGCATCTTCCAATGGGGCCCGCGACGCCCGCAGCTCTGGCAAAAAATGGAAGAAGCGCGCCTTGGCAAATATCTCGGTCCGGAATATTGGGGTGCTGGCGCCGAAGAAATGATCCCAGAGGCCGACCTCGATGCAATTCTAACCGTCGAGCTAGACTTCCTGATGGGCCCAGACGACATCTCGTGGATTGATGCTATTAAAGAAACCAATGATCCAGAAACTGCCGCCGAAATTTTCCTCGTCACCTTCGAGCGTGCCGTTGGTGGCAACGACCCAATCACACTCTATCCGCCATATATGGGCTTGCTCTATCAGGGCACTACTGCGCGCCGCAAATTCGCCAGAGAAGCCTACGACGAATATAGCGGCAAAGGCGTAAGTGTTTCGGTCTCGAAAGAAAATAGTGGCAAGGATATTACTATTATTGGCGATTCAATTACAGTCGGTTCTACTTCAGCTATTAAAGAGGTCTTCTCGGATATTACTGATGACCAAATCGACGCTCGCGTCAGTCGTCCATGGGCCGAAGGCTTACAAATTGCCAAGAAGATGGAGCTGAAAGATACGGTCGTCTTCGCCCTTGGTACAAATAACGTCTCTCTCACTAGTTCAGATATCGATGAATTAATTTCAATTGTTGGTAGCAATCGCACAATTGTCTTATTGACCAATCATGGCCCAGCCGGATACGAAATCAATAACGCCTTATTCGAAGAATATGCTAAACAAAATTCCAATATTATCCTGGCAGACTGGAATACCGAGGTTTCTAAAGACCCGTCTAAATATCTCGCAAGCGACGATGTTCACCCGACCGCCGAAGGAGCCAAACTTTTCGCACAACTCATCAGTGACGCAATTAATGGTAATCTTCATAATGGCTGTAGTGTAAGTGGCGAGTTTATCGAATTAGTCTTAGCCTACGCTTGGCCAACCTATCATAACGCACCGTTTACTGAAAAAATGCCAGCCTACGCCGCCGCGGTCGACCAATCCATTGCTGAAGGTAGATATACTGGTGGTGGTCCTAACGGTGGCCCAGGTATCGACTGTGGTGGTTTTGTAACGATTCTCGTACAAAACTCCGGTCTCGCCTCGGATTACAACACTAACCCTGGCGGTCCTACCTCTCGCCAAGAGCAATGGGTACAAGAACAAAACTGGACTCTCATAAATGCTAGCCCTAGTACCGAGGTCGACACTAGCCTCTTACAAGCCGGAGATGTTGCATTCTCTGATGGACACACCTTCATCTATGTCGGCGAAATTCCAGGCTTTGATAGCGTGATTGCATCTGCTTCGATCGGCGGTGATACCGCCCGCGCCCCAATGGCTGGTACTGAAGGATTATTAACTGGCAACGGCGCAATTGTTCGCTGGTATCGTAATCCAAAATTTAACCCCAAAAGCACCCCAGGCACGAGAGCAACCACCCCTGGCGGCTTAATTCCAAACTAAGGATAAATATGACAAAAACACACAGCGCATCAAATAATCAAACGCCAAGCATTTGGCAAAAACTCCTCAAAAGCCCAAAGGCTATGGTTGGAATTATCCTTTCCGTAATCGTATTAATTATCTTTATCTATTCAGTTGTAGTCGTAATTATTCGTCATAATAAAGTTGCTGTAACTGTTACGGTTGCGCCATATTCCGCCAAACTCACCTTGAATGGTACAAATATTCGCAATAATCATAAAATTTACCTCGAAAGAGGTCACTATCATTTAGTTGCCGAGAATGAACACTTTAAAACCGCCGAAGCAGACATTACAATTTCAGATAATCAGCATTACATTGCCGCCATGCTCGAACCGACCGACGAAGAAGGGCAAAAGTATAAAGATAACCACGCGCGTCAATTTATGAATGCCGAAGGTGCTTTAGGTCTAGCTCTAAATGCCGAGGGTAAAGACTACCAAGAAAAATATCCAATAGTCAAATATTTACCAATCAATAACCGCTTCTATTCTATTAGTTATCAAAGTAGCGAATCCGGCGCGCCGATAATTAATATTAAGACCGATCCAAGTTATCTTGATGTCGCCGTCGCAAAACTTAAAACCCTAAAATCCGTATCAATTCCAGATTATGATATACGTTTTAATATGACAAACCCCTTCACGGTTTCTACTTTGTCGTCTAGCGACATAGAGACTCTAGCTAAAACAGGCGTTTCAGCAAACGACTATAGTTTTTATTCTGGTCAATATATTACCGACGAATATTATCTCGCGGTTTATACCCGTCTAGACCCCGAAAGCTTAATGCAAAACGCACGTTATCTAGCTCTTTTTAGAAAGAGCGGGGAAGATTGGAAAATTGTCGCCGATCCTCAGCCTATTTTCACTAAATACAATTTGCCAGAAATCGATATCGATATTATCAACTCCGCAAACAGCTACGCCGGACAATAGAGCCCAATACAAGCCCAAATTTTTACTACACTATTATTAGAAACGTTGTAAAAAATAAGTGAAATGATTTTTCCACATAGTTTTTCCACTTATACCCATCTTCTATAATCTAACCAATAAAAACACAGCCACGGGGCTGCTAAATGCCTACAATTGTATTTTTATACAATCACTACAAATTCAAAAGTTCACCATTAATTCCGCGCAGAGCATTAGTACTTGTCATAATCATCTGGTAATCCTTAAAGTTTTCGATTAAATGCTGTTGACGCATATCGTCTAACTCTGAAAAAATATCATCTAGTAAAACTACCGGCTTCTTATTAAGTTCCATTTCTAAAACTTCCGCCTCTATAAACTTTAGTGCCAAAATAATACTTCTAATCTCCCCGCGCGAAGCCGAACCGTCTGCCTTTTCGCCATTAAATATAAATTCAAAATCGTCACGATGAACACCGAAACTTGTATAGCCGAGCAAAGTATCACGCTCAAAATTCCGCTCCAAAATCTCCATATAGCGATTTTCGCTCAAATCTTTTTCGCCCAGGTATTCTAAGCTACACTCATCCTCATTCTTTGCGATTCCTCGATAGTTATCCGTAAGTAGAGCATTAATCTTTTTCAGATTGCTTATCCGTCGTTGTAGGATTTCCGACCCATAATGCGCCAACAAAACATTCCAAGAAAATAGCGTATCTCGCGAAACCGCTTCATCTTTTAATAAATCATTTCTTTGCCTTAAAGCCTTCGCATATCTCGAAAGCACCACTCCATAATTCGCGTCAATCTGCTTAAAAAACTCGTCAAAATAATCCCTCCGTCGCGATGGAGAAGAACCGACTAAATGTAAATCATCTGGTTCAAACAAAACTACCGGATAGCGATATTTCTTCGGAAGACGTAGACTCTTTTTGTGATCAATTTCAAAACTTTTCTTTACACCATCAAAACGGATCACGACTTTTTGCGCATCAGACAAAAGAATTTCTGCACGATAAAAATCCGCCCCTCGCCGCAAAATCTCTCTATCCACCCCCTTAAAAGATTTACCACGCAATGCTAAGTATATCGCCTCAATAATTGAAGTTTTTCCACTCCCGTTTTCACCCACAATCATCGTTGTGGATTGTGGACATTCTAATTCAAAATCCTCGTGGCAACGAAAATTCTTTAACTTTACACCTAAAACCTTATTCATTAGCTTTTGAGTGGCATTACAATATGCGTGTAATTATCGTTCTTAATTTGGCGAATCACAACCGGTGCTAGCTTACCAGAGAAGCTAAACTTCATCTCTGTATCTTGCAATACATTAATTACGTCCAATAGATAGCGCGAGTTTAACGTTACCTTATCGCTTGCATCGATTTTTGTTTCAATTGACGAAACATTTTCACCTAATTCACTCGCGACCGCCATTACAGAGAATTTTCCTTCGTCGGCATTCGCCTCACAAACCACCGAGCCACCAGATTGCTTCGCAAATAAAGCAGCCATTCTCGTCATGCGTGCGAGCTCAGTCTTATCAAGTACAACCTCGCTCGTCGCCGTCGCCGGAATTAATTTCCTATAATCCGGAAAACTCGCATCAATCAGCTTAGAAGTAACCTCGATTTCTCCCATTCTAAAGCGAATCTGAGAATCCGAAATTAATATTTCCACCTCATCCATACTGTCCGTCAAAAAACCCATCACATCTCGGAGAGTAGAAGACGGCACAATCGCCTTCACCTCGCTTTGTACATTTTCTACAAATTTTCTATCCGCCAAACGATAGCCATCCGTAGCTGCAATATAAAGCGTATTTTCAAAGGTATTAAAGTAAACCCCCGTAAGAGCAGGGCGGGTTGTATCATTGCTGGCCGCTACAATTACCTGTGAAACCGCTTCCTTAAAAGTCTCAATATCTACTTTAAAAGTCACCGCCTTATCTTCTTCTATAAGGGGCAGCTCTGGATAATCATCAGCTAAAATACCATTAATCATAGACTTGTAAGCTCCGCACTTCACGGTCATCTTATCGCCCACGGCTTTTAGCTTTACATCTTCTTTTGGTAAGTTTGAAACAAAATCAGCTAATAGCTTTGCTGGTACGGTAATTGTACCTGCTTTTATAATCTTGGCATTAACATATTCTACAATTGCAATCTCTAGATTAGTGGCAGTTAATATGAGATTATTATCACTTGTTCTTAAAAGAACATTACTTAAGATTGGTAAACCAGCTCTTGTACTTGCTGCAATTTTACTCATATTGCTCAAAGCTTTAGCTAAGCGACTTTGCTGAACCTCAACTTCCATTTATCTTCCTTTCTTATTAATTAAAAATAGTAATAGTAATAATAGATGTCTGTGTAAAACGTGGAAAACTCATATTTAACAGGTTAGCAAGCCACTTTTTATACGTGTATAACTTGTTCACATTATTTGTGTAATTTTGCCGAAATGTCGAAATCTTTGTGAATAAATTTAAAACCCACAATTTTAAATTCCACATTTTTACAAAATCCACAGCATGAAGCCACAATTTTTCTACAAACTTATTAACAGGCTTTTCAACAAGTTTTCCACAGGGAAGGAAATTATTCATAAATTTTCTCCCGCAGTTCAGATATTTGCGAACGAAGATTGAAATCATTTTTTAAATCTTCCTTAATAACCCTAATGCCATGCATGATGGTTGTGTGGTCTTTTTGGAATTCGTTTCCGATGCGCACTGTAGAGAGGTCAAGCTCTTCGTTCATGAGATACATCGCAATCTGGCGCGCGGTCTTAATATCCTTTTGGCGACTTTTGCCGAGAAGTTCGCGCGCCTCGATACCATAATAAACCGCGACAGTTTCGATTACTTTTTTAGGTTGAGCGACGCGACCACGCGCGGTAGTCGTAATTATTTGTGAAGTCGTAGAGTCCATTTCGCCACCGATTATTTCTCGCGGGGAAACACCACGAATCTCAGCGATAGCCAAAACTCTATTTAGATGACCTTCGAGATCACGAATATTAGTCTGAATGTTTTTTGCTAAATATTGCACGGTTTCGTCGTCAATTTCGCTGCCTTTTAATTCGGTCTTGAGTTTGATGATTGCGCAGCGGGTCTCGAAGTCTGGTAGCTGAATATCGATTGGCATACCCATTGTGAGTCGGGAAGAGAGACGTGGGTCGACTGTAGCGATTTCTGTTGGTAAGCGGTCGCTTGCTACGATTACTTGCTTGTTGTGTTGATACAACTCATTAAAAGTGTGGAAAAATTCTTCCTGACTCTTTTCTTTTCCGGCGATAAATTGAAAATCGTCTACAATCAATACGTCGAGGTTGCGGTATTTATCTGCAAAACCACTAATCTTATTCTTCATCGCATTAACGAAGTCGGAATAGAATTGCTCGATAGTGACATAAAGAATACGGAGTTCGGGATGCTGCTTATGGATCTCGTTACCGATTCCTTGGATGAGGTGAGTTTTTCCCACGCCGGCACCGCCGTATATAAAAAGCGGGTTGTAAACTAAGCCGGGTTCGCGAATGACAGCTTGAGCGGCGCTCATGGCGAGGTCGTTATTGCTACCAATGACATAATCTGAAAGTAAAAAGCGTGGATTAAGTCCGGAATCGACAGTTGTAAAACGTGGTTTTTTGCTATGCGTTACACTACTCGGCACTTGGCGACCAATAGCCGGCGGAATTGGCGTGACAGCCGAGCTACTTCGGCTAGCCGTAGCGGAATGCTCTCCGATTGGTGTATTAGATACAACCTCTACGGCCATACGGTTCTGCTTCTTCTCGCTCTCTTTGGCGAGGACCGTCTCAACGTGTAGCTCGCCGACATCGAGCGCTTCGAGTGCATCGCGAATCTTATCGCGATACTTGCCTTCAATTTGTTGTTTTACAAAGATATTTGGAACTTCGATCGTCAAAATGCCATTCTCATTTGAAATGAGTTTGAGCTGTGCGAAATATGTTGCGTAAGCCATGTCTGAAACGTGGGCTTTTATCTCGTCGAGCACGCTTTGCCATACGTTTGGCATTTCTTCTGACCTCCTTATGACCTCTATTATACGACTTTTCCACAGTTTTTTGGGAAGTTGTGGAATATTTTCTAATATTTTTCTTTATGAACAGATTAAGGTTTTCCACAGGGTATCTTTTTAAGGTAAAGCATATGTGGAAAAACCCTTGAAAAATGTGCAAAAAATACGTATAATAGACATAATTCATTAAATAAAACAATAATTAGAAAGTCAGGATTACACTTATGCCAAAACGTACTTATCAGCCGCATAAGCGCCAGCGTAAAGTCGAACACGGCTTCCGCAAACGCAATGCTACTACTAATGGCCGCAAAGTTCTTGCTCGCCGCCGCATTAAGGGTCGCGCTCGCTTGACTGCCTAATGCTTTCAAAGAGATACCGCTTTCATTCGCGGGGTGGTGTCAGATACACCTACCAGAATGGCAAAACTATAAGGGGATCTCGTATCTCCTTAGTTTTTGCTGAGAATATCCGCAACAAGCAACGCTTTGCGGTTGTAGTAAGCAAAAAGGTGATGAAGTCGGCTGTTGGCCGCAATCGGATTCGTCGCCGTGTTTACGAAGCTATCCGCCTCCAGCAGGACAAAATTACAAAGCCGGTCGACTGTATCTTTATTATTTACAACAAGGAAGTGATGGAGATGGAGTTTAAGGAGTTGCAGAACCTTGTTGCTGACTTGCTTAAAGAGGCTAAAATAGTATAAAATAGAAAAAGTTTAAATAAGAGGATGTGTGATGTTTGGATTGATTGATGCTGTTATTGTTCGCCCGATCGTCAACATCCTTTTTGTTATCTATAACTTGGTTGGCGATTTTGGTCTCGCTATTATTTTATTTGTTATCCTAGTTAAGCTCTGCACATGGCCGCTTTTGAAGCGTCAGATGGAGCAGACGCGCATTATGCGTCAGATTCAGCCAGAGCTAGCTGAAATCAAAAAGAACTGTAATGGTAATCGTCAGATGGAATCTCTCCAGATGATGGATCTTTATAAGCGCAAGAACGTAAAGCCTTTCCGCTCGTTTGTCTTGGTCTTGGTTCAGCTACCTATCTTTATGGCGCTCTTTACGGCCATTAATGTTATTGTGCGCCCTTGTGAAGTCTCTACAGACTACAACGTCCCGGTCTCGCGTTGCGCGAACACGAAAGAGGGTAAAACAGTTCAATATAACGTGATGCACTCGGCTTACCCGTTCGTGAGTGAGCTTTCTCGTATTAAAGAAATAACAGAGAAGCAGAAGAATTATTTTGAAGCCTATCAAAACAAGGCAGAAGATGAAGTTATCGAATATGAATTCGAACCAATGCTCTTTGGCCAGGTAGACCTTTCAGTAAATGCAACAGAGTTTATAAACGATTTTAAAGAAGGTCGCAAGAGGAGAGGGGTTAGTTCGGTTATTGTCTTAATCTTTGCGCTTTGTTCTGCTTTTGCGCAGTTTATTATGACGCGCCAGAACGACCCTACTCGCAAGAAGGGTAAAAAACGCAATTCGTTGCGCTCTATGATGAAAGACATTCAGGACGGCAAAGATGTTGACCAGGGTGAAATCAACACTTATGCGCAACAGCAGAGCACGATGCTAATGCCGTTTATGATGCTATTTATTATGATTAGCCTACC
>JAFONX010000006.1 GCA_017418275.1 Candidatus Saccharimonadota bacterium
CAAAAAAGCTTGTTTTATGCTTGATCGTATTGAGCCTATGGCATTTGCGAAGCCATGCAACTATGGTTTTATTCCTCAGACTTTGGATGAAGATGGCGACGAACTCGATGCTTTGATTATTACCGATCAACCACTCACAACTGGCATTTATCTTTCCGCACGCGTCCTTGGCGTCATGAAGTTTGAAGATGACGGCGAAGTAGACGACAAGATTATTTGTGTTGTTGAAGATGATCGCAATAATGGTGATGCTATCAAGACGCTCGAAGATTTGCCAAAGCGCACAATCGAGCAGATTGAGTTCCACTTCAATCACTACAAGGATTTGAAGAAGCCGGGCACAACTAAGGTTCAGGGCTTCTTTGGCACCGATAAGGCTCAGGAAGTTATCGCTGACGCTATCGAACGTTGGAGCAAGAAAGCTTAGTTACCATAAAAACAGAAACCCTACTTCGGTAGGGTATTTCTGTGTTTTGATGAAAACTGATATACTAGATTTAAACAAAATTTAATGGAGAAAACTTAACTATGGGTTTTATTCAAGCATTTAAGGGTGCTCTCTCTGGCAGCTTTGCTAATCAGTGGCTAGAGTATATGGTCCCACCAGCAACTTTGACCGATCATGTCGCACTTGCGCGTGCAATTCCAAACAAGGCCGCTGGTAGCGAAAATAACGATGGCGAAGAAAACGCTGGCGTTATTTCTGACGGTTCTAGATTCCTAGTCCCAGAAGGAGCATGTTTGGTCGTCCTCGAGAACGGTGCAATTACGGCTGTAATTGGTGAGCCTGGTGGCTACGAATATCACGCACAGAATATTCCAGAAGCAAAGAGCTTCTTTGGTGGCGATGGTTTCTTCTCGAGCACTTTCGGTCAGAGCTGGAATCAGTTCAAATTTGGTGGTCAGCCAGGTAACCAACAGGTTGCTTTCTACGTAAACCTCAAGAATATGGGTGGTTTCAGATATGGCACTCAGAATCCAATTCGTTACAAGGACGCCAATTATAACAACGCTATGCTTGCAGTCACCAGCAATGGTACCTACTCACTTCAGATTGTTGATCCAATTTTGTTTATCAAGAACTTTGTGCCAGTAGACGTTGTCTCTGGTCAAGGTCGTAGCAGTTTCAGCTTGGATGCTACCGATGATGGTTCAAACCAGGATATGCTTTTCAGTGGCTTTGTTGGTTCGCTTGCGACAGCTTTGTCTGCATACACTAAGGGTGGTAAGTCCATTGATGATGTCCAGGGCGGTACGGTTGAATTTGCTCAGGCTGTCGATGAGGCTGTTGAAGCTAACTATCAGTGGGGTACCAAGTTCGGTTTGAAGATTGCTAGCGTCGAGCCACGCGGTCTTGACTGGGATCAGCCATCAATTGATCTTATCAACAAGTTTACTACTGGTATGCTTATGCAGGGTTCTGTTGGTCAGGCTTACAGCCAGACTCAGATTGCAGAGGGCTTAAATGCTGCTGGCCAAAACGGTGGTGCTGCTAGCATGTTTGGTGTCGGTATGGCCGCAAATATGACTGGTATGGGTAATGCCTTTGCTGGTCCTGCCGGCCAGAATCCAGTTGCTGGCGCTCAGCCAACTCAGCCAGCTCAACCAGAACAGCCAGCTCAACCAGCTGCTGATCCAAACGCAGGCGCAACTCCAGCTGCAGAATAAAATAAAAGAAAACGGTGGAATATATGACTGATGATAAGTCGGTCTCCATCGAGATGCGTCGCTGCCCCAATTGTGGGGCAAGCGACGTTTCTACGAATACGGGGACTGGTAAACTACGTTGCAATTATTGCAAGCACGATTTCGATGATGCTGCGGCAAACTCTGATACTCCTGATAAGACCTTTGAAAACGCGAAGGGTGATATAGTTTCGTCTGGTGCGAGCAATATTATTCCTGGTCAGGATGTTATCGCGACCTTTAAGTGTCCGAGTTGTGGTGCTGAAGTCGTTGTGAATACGGCAGAAGATTTGGCAATTAATTGTCACTGGTGTCGTCATGCTTTAACGGTGAGTCATAAGATTCCAAATGGTGCCGTACCAGATATTTTGTTGCCTTTCAGTCTGGAAAAGGAAAAGGCTATCGAAAAAATGAAGGCCTGGCTTGAACAATATAAGGATAAGGCTGGTGAGCTAATCTCTGGTTTAGATTTAGAGGAAACTCAGGGCGTTTACTTCCCGTATATGGTAGTAGATGCGAAGGCTTTATATACTGCAGAAGGTAAGGCTGAAAAGACAAAAGACAAAAACGGTTCAAGTTCGACCGTTGACTGCTATTTGATTTCGCGTGAGTTTAATCTTTTTGTCGATGATTTGACCTTGGAATCTTCGTCAAAACGATTAAATCAAGATACTGCAGTAAACTCGAATAATGTAATCAATGCAATTATGCCATTTGATACAGAGAAGGCGGTTGCATGGAACCCGAATTACCTGCGGGGTTTTTCGAGCGAAAAACGTGATACAAACATTGATGATCTGAAAGAGCCTGTCGCTTTGCAATGCGGTGATATTGGTCGCCAAAGTGCAAAGGAAACTACGGAGCAGTACGACCGTGGCGTGCACTGGACAAAAGACCACATTAGTATGAAGGGTGTAAGCTGGAAAGCTGCCTATCTTCCAGTTTGGCTTTTTAGCTTCAAGAATACTAACAAACCAAACGATGCGCGGATTTATTATATTGCCGTGAATGCACGTACGGGCGAGACGGACGGTGTTTTGCCAATTGAGGGTGTTATTTTCAATAAGCGCGTAGGTGATAATACGCGTCATTATCATGAAAAAGAGACAAGGCATGAAATCCGTGACGTTAAAAAGATGGACAACTATGTTAAGACCTTAAATGGCGTTTATACTACGGAAATAGCGAACAGAAATGACAATCGTCAAATAGGTTCGCTCTCGAGTGGTCGCGGTAATATGATTGCGGCGGAGCGAGCGCGCTTTAAGACGGGAGCAAATTATCAGTCGGCAAATGGTAGCAACAACAATTTGATAAAAGTGATTGCGATTATAATTATCATATTCGTATTCTTCCAGATGTTTGCTTTGGGTGGTTTGACGAGTTGTATGAGTTGCTCTGGTGGTTCTGGTGGTTCTGGGGGCAGTAGCTACTATGATTACGATAGTGGAAGCGACTGGAGTTCAGACTATGATTCCGACTGGGGCTCTGATTCTTGGGATTCCGATTGGGGCGATTCTGGTTTTGATTATGATTACGATTATTAATACTCGGGAGGGTTTAAATGGTAGAAACGGCAAAAATAGGTGACAAAAACGGTCTAAATCGTTGTCCAAAATGTGGAGCAACAGATGTAAAACTAGATACTAAGTCCGGTCTTTTAAGGTGTCTTTTTTGCCGTACCGAGTTCCAAGGGGTTGAAGTAAATGCGCAAGGTGGCGTTGAAGAATTAAACGAAAAAAATGTTGGCTCTGGTGCAGTAGATATTGTTCCGAATGAAGATGTTATTATGACCTTCAAGTGTCCGTCTTGTAGTGCCGAGGTTGTAGTTAATACGGAGGAGAGTACAAGCTCGCGTTGTCACTGGTGTCGTCACGTTTTTTCATTGAACGAGAAAGTACCGAATGGCGCAGTGCCGGATATGGTACTGCCATTTAAGCTCGAGAAATCTGTGGCCGAAGGCAAGATTCGTGAGTTTGTTATGAAGCGTCAATTCTTTGCGCATCCAAAATTCAAGGCAGAGTTTACGACTGAGAATATTCTCGGGGTGTATTTGCCTTACATGATTGTGGATGCGAACGCGCACTCGACGATGAGTGGCGAGGCGGAGCATCTTGTGCGTAAATATACGGTCGGTTCGAAGCATAAGACGACTTATTACGATGCGGACGCATATACGGTGATGCGTGATTTTGATATGCTTGTGGATGATTTGTCTATCGAGGCTTCGAGTGATAAGTTGAACCAGAACGTAAAGCAGAATACAAATAATGTGATTAATGCAATTATGCCGTTCGACACGGAGAACTGCGTGGATTGGAATCCGGGTTTCTTGCATGGCTATGCGAGCGAGAAGCGTGATACGAACGTGGGTGATCTTGAGAAACAGATCCAGCTGCAGGTTGAGGATATTGCGCGCTACAAGATGTATGAAGATATGAAGTCGTTCTATAACCGTGGCGAGAAGTGGGATTCGGAGAAGACGGTCGTGAAGGGTTCGAGCTGGAAGTCTGCTTATTTGCCAGTTTGGCTTTATAGTTACAGACAGCCAGAAAACGGTATTTTGCACTATGTGGCGGTTAATGCGCGCACTGGCGAGACGATGGGTAGTGTGCCAGTGCACAAGAGCAAGCTATTGTTTGTCTCGGCGATTATTGAGATTATTGGTATTATCTTGGCATTCTGTTGGTTCAGACTGTGTCTCGAGATGGATAGTGATGATAACCCGATTTTGCTCGGTCTCTTGGGCTTTACGCCTGGTTTTATCTTCTATTGGTTTAAGATGAAGAAGTATCGCAACATGGACCAGCGCCATACTTATGAGAAAGAAACGAAGACGACGATTGAGAATCTGAAGAAGACGGATGATTTGAAGGAGCATCGCAAGCGCTTGAGGAATTCGCGTATCTCTGGCGAGAACGGCACGCGCATGACGGGTGTTATCGCGAATAAAGGCCCAGAGATGATGGGTGAAAAGATGGCAAACTTCATTGGCATTGGCCGCTCGGCAGATTCGCCAGTAAACAGCACGCCAGTTGGCGCGAAAGCTGAAGAAGAGACCAAGAAGAAATTTGGCTTATAGGGTTTAGGGGCTGCTCGCTTTGGCGGGCAGCTTTTGGTTTAGGTTTATTTTTTATATGTAATCTATAGCCATAGACTCCATAAAAGTCGAGGGAAGTGGCAAATAACAGATATAATGGTATAATATTTTTATTATGAAACTATATAACACTGCGAGCCGCAAACTTGAAGAATTCACTCCACAAAACCCTAAAGAAGTGAAGCTTTATACTTGTGGACCGACAGTATATAGTTTTGCGCATATCGGTAATCTTACTAGTTATATCTACTGGGATTTACTGGTGCGTGCTTTACGACAAAACGGTTGGGGTGTGAAGCGTGTCATGAATCTAACCGATGTTGGGCACCTTGTTTCCGATGCGGATGAAGGTGAGGACAAGATGGAGAAGGGCGCGCGTCGTGAAGGTCTTTCGGTTTGGGATATTGCTAAGAAATATTCCGAAGCCTTTTTGAAAGACTTTTATGCATTGAGTTTAGTTGAACCAACCAAGATTTGCCCGGCGACCGAATATATTGAGCAGCAGGAAAAACTGGTGGATTTGCTCGACGAAAAGGGCTTTTTATACGATACAGAAGACGGCTTGTATTTCGATACGAGCAAGTTCGATAGATATGCGGATTTTGCACATTTGGATCTTGATCATCTAAAGGCGGGCGCACGCGTTGATTTTAGCAACGAAAAGCGTAATGCTTCAGATTTTGCTGTTTGGAAATGGATTAAAGAGGGCGAAAAACACGCGATGCGATGGCAGTACCGTGGACATTGGGGTTATCCAGGTTGGCATCTCGAATGTTCGTCGATTGCTCACGAGGAGCTTGGCGAGCCTTTAGATATTCATACGGGCGGCATAGACCATGTGATGGTGCACCATACAAACGAAATTGCACAGTCGGAGGTTGCTTTTGGCAAGCAGTTTAGCCGTTTTTGGCTACATTGTAATTTTATTACGAGCGATGGTGCAAAGATTTCAAAATCTTTGGGGAATGGTTACACTTTTGCGGATTTGGCCGAAAAGGGTTATACACCAATTGATTTTAAAATGTGGGTTTTACAGGGACACTATCAGTCCGAACGCAATTTTACCTTTTCGGATTTGCATGCTGCTAAACAACGCTTATTGAATTATCGGAATTTTGCCGCTTTGCGTCATCAGGGCGAGGGCGAAGCAATGCAGGATGTGCGTGAAGGCATTCTTGAGAATTTGAATAACAATTTGAACTCTGCCGGTGCTTTTGCCGTGTTAGATAGAGCGATTTCTGGTCGTACGCCGAACGAGGATTTCATAAAGTTTTTGGACGATACTTTTGGCTTGGATTTAATTCAGACCACGCCAGATATTTCTAGCGAGCAGAAGGCGAAGATTGAAGAGCGCAAAAGAGCGAAAGAAATGAAAGACTACGCTTTAGCTGATAAACTACGTGACGAATTGAGTCGTGAGGGTATTGCGGTGCTTGATGGCAAAGATACAATTTGGCAATACAAATAAAAATCCCCCAGAACGGGGGGTATTTTTTAGGTTTTTTGTTTGTCGGTTTTTGGTTTTTCTGGGATCGGGAGGAAGCCGTCGCCGAATTCTTCAAGAAGGATTTTAATACAACCAGCGATTGGGATTGAGACGATTGCGCCAATTAAACCAAACATATACATACCAATTGTGACGCTTGCGAGGACAATGAGGGCAGGAAGTCTCATGCCTTTGCCTTGTATTTTTGGCGAAATGATATTTGATTCGATCTGTAGATAGATGATGGTGTAGGCTAGAAAAATAAGTCCAGCTGGCCAGTTATTGAAGGCGAGCAAAATGGAAACGAGGGCGCCGCCAAGCAGACTACCGAACATTGGTATTAAGCTCATGAGGCCAGTGATGAGGCCTAGTGGTAATGCAAGTCCAGACGAAAAGCCTAGACAGAGACTTAGGATAAAAACGGCGATTGTGGTACAACAGGCGTTGATAAGGCTGACAGTAATAGCACTTGAGACATATTTACTAACAACTTGACTCATACGGGTTACGACGGTACGAATTTTATCTGATTTTTTATGTGAGCGGAAATTATTCCAAAAGCTATGCACGATTTCGGGGCCTTCGACCAGCATAAAGAAGCCGAGTACTAAGATTAGAATAGCACTTGTAAGGATATTACCAACTGTGCCGAGTGTGGCGAACAGATTGTTACCAAACTCTTTAATAAAGTTGAGCGAGAAATCGTTGATAGCGGTGCCGATTTGTTCGTGCATATTTGAAATGCCTATGCGGTTACCTACAGCATCAATAAAGCCAAGATCGAAACTGGCGTTATTGAAAACCTCTGGTAATGAGCTTACGAAACGCTGTGTCTCGTTAAAAACCGTAGGAATAACAATTGCTACAAAGCCTGCAACGAAGCCGGAAACGATGATATATGACAGAGCAATAGGGAGTTTACGTCCTTCGCCAGGAATAATGCTTGCGAGTTTATTAACAAGCGGTGAAATTGCGAGTGCAAAGAAGAGCGATGCTCCCAAGATAAGTAGTCCAGCACTTGCTTTAAAAAGTAAAAGACCGACTATAACAAGTCCGATGAGGACAAGCCAAAAACGCAGAAAGGTTTTTGTGTCGATGCTGAGTTTGTAAGATTTTTCCATGAGTTTATTGTAACATGGGCGTATAAACAAAAATCCGCCGGTTGTTGGCGGATTTGAGGATTAGTGGTAGTACTTCGCGCAGAAATCTTGCATGTAGCTTTCTAGGGTATCGTTGATAATTGCTTCGCGAATTAAATCTACAACATGTACAATAAAATGCTCGTTGTGAATGCTCGCAAGCGTTTTTCCGGTTATTTCATCGGTTTTAAAGAGATGGTGGAGGTAAGCGGCGGTGAAATGCTTACAACAATAACAATCGCAGTTTTTGTCGATTGGATTAAAATCCTCTTTGTATTTAGCATTTTTGATGTTAATGCGGCCGTTTTCGGTGTAAATTGCGCCGTTTCGTGCTTGTCTTGTTGGGCCAACACAGTCAAAAGTGTCGCAGCCGTAGAGCGCGCCGTAAAAGAGGTCGCGCGGCTCGCTACCCATGCCAAGGAGATGACGCGGTTTATTTTGTGGCAAAATCTCGTTGGTGAGTTTGATGATTTGTGGAGTTTCGTCTTCTGTAGTATAAAGCGAGCCGATGCCGAAGCCGTCTACAGGCAAATCTTTCATGAACTCGGCAGATTCGCGGCGCAAATCTTCGAAAGTGCCACCTTGAACAACAGCAAAAAGTGCTTGATAGGGTTTGTTTTTGTTCTCGGCGTCGTGTGCAAGCTTTTGATGTTCCTTGATATTTAGAGGTAGCCATTCATGTGTGCGTTTCATAGCTTTGAGCATGACGTCGTGGTCGCGCGAGTCTGCGACGCAATCGAAGGCCATATGAATATCTGCGCCGATCTTCCATTGGGCGTTCATGGAGATTTTTGGATCCATGCGTAAAATATCGCCATTGATATGTGATTTGAAAGTAACGCCATCGCGATCAATTTTCGCGCTAGGGAGACTGAGGATTTGGAAGCCACCAGAGTCGGTAAAAGTTGGACCGTGGTAGCCAGTAAACTCTGCGAGGCCGCCGGCTTTTTCGATTAAATCTACGCCGGGGGCAAGTATCAGATGATAGGTGTTTGCAAGAATGGATTGCGAGCCAAGTTCGTGCATTTGCGCGAAAGTAATGGCTTTGACGGTTGCGCGCGTAGCGGCGCCAACAAAGCAAGGAGTTTTAATATCGCCATGCGGAGTATGAATGACGCCGACGCGAGCGAGACCGTTTTGTTTTTGGACTTCAAAGGAAAATTGGTTTGACATATTAGGATTATTATATCATAAAATAACCACCCTTTAGGGGGGTGGTTATTTTTTTGTACGGCTTGTACTCTAGCGCATGAACTCTAGAATGAAGTAAGTATGACCAGATGTGTCGGTGTAAGTCTCTGGCTGGTAGAGATACTCGACATTTGTAACGGTGGCTCTGGTTACGTGGTCGGCTTGGACGGCTGGGCCGACGGTACTATTTTGGGTAATCTTGCCATCATAGAAGTTAAAGCTGCCATTTTCGAGAGTTACGCCAATACCGAGGTTGTCGCCAATTGCAGTAATGTTTGGTGAAGTGGTTGATACATTAGCATCGGCAGTGCCATAGTTTGGTGAGTCGGTTGGTTCTGCTTCGCCGAGCGTGATAGTCCCTGTTTTGGTCCAAAGCGCAAAGGCATTATTGGAACCCCCGATCTGAACAGTACCAGAGTAAATGTTAACGTTGCCAGATTCAGCATAAATACCGTAGGTATCGCGATGACTTAGGCTGATTGTGCTGTTTGTATAGTTAATGATTCCGGTGTTGTAAATACCATAGGTATCGCCTGCATATGTTCCAGCATCACTTGGCACATTTCTATACTCTTGGCTAATGCTGCTATCTTCAACGGTAAGTGTGCCGGTATTGTTTACGATGCGGCTGATTGGATAGTTAGCACCACTATCGAGGATATGCTTTATAGTTGTATTGTTTTTGACAGTTAGCGTACCTGCGTTATCTATTACGGTTGACCAATTATATTCGCCACTGCCGCTCTGGATTAGTAAGACGGAACTGTTGTCTATGATTGACGTACCGGTGTTGTAGAGAAGTGGGTAACTATGGTGTACTTGATTTTCCGGACGCGTCAAGATTCCAGCCGTAAATGTGAATTTTCCTTCAGCTATTCTGATGTGGCCATTAAAGGTAGATTGGTTTACATTAACATCGGCGTCGTTCCCGCTTTGGCCATAAGCAAATTTAGAGTATTCGTAATCGAAATAACGTGGACTTAGGTCGGTCATTATGGAGATTGTGCTACCAGTCATTGTTCCAGTGCTATTGTTGTTTTCGAACGCGTAAATAGTAACATAGCCACCGTATGGATGGATATAAAGATTCGAATCCTGAATATTAAAGTTGCCGCCTATTGTGTATATTGTGCGATTGGTGGCATGGATTTCCGCGTTGTCTAGATTGAGGTTACCGTAGTTTTCGATAGCAGTTTCAGAGTAAGAGTTTTTACCGATGGCTAGGTCTTTAAGCGTGACGGTACCATCCGCTTTGTTATAGATAGCAAAGCGCGATTGGATATCTATGTCGTCGATCGTGAGCGAGGCGTTTGCTTCGTTTGTGATAAACCGGTTCGCTTCGGCATAACGTAGGAGTTTTGCGCCGTTTGAGCTGTCGAAGAGAGTAACGTTCCCGTTGTTGATGACCTGATTACCAGTTACAACTTCGAAGCCATTGAAATCTACCGAGATAGTCTTGTTTGCTGGGAAGTTGAGCTGCTCGAAGATGTAGTTGTCTGCTACAAGGTCAATCTCGTCGCCATCGTTTGCTGCGTCTGCGGCAGCCTGGAGGCTGTAATATTCAGTGTTGCCGATTTTGGCGAGGACTTCTTTATTGGCGAGATATCGAACCTGGTATTCTTTTCCGTCGATTGTTTCGGTAGCGCCGTGCACGTAGGTGTTGTCGGCGATAGCCTTGATATTGCGATCAAAGTAAGCTAGACTTCCACCCTTCAAAATACCATCATAGAAGTAGACATTACCGTCGCTAATACCGTAGACACCGCCCTTAATCTCTGGGGTAGCAGGGTAGACGTTACCTTCGCCGTCTTCATCGACACCGTTGTAGAGTGGAGGCTCGTTTTTGCCGAGCGTGATGGTGGCATTATTGTTGTCTATAGCGCCATTAATGCCATAAGTACTGCCATAGACCGTACCGCCA
>JAFONX010000001.1 GCA_017418275.1 Candidatus Saccharimonadota bacterium
CGCCACTAGCAATAGGTGACATTGTGATGGTTATGAGCGATATTCCTAACGGCAAGGCCCTGGCGAAGTGTTTATTGATTACTGAAAATGAGAAATATACGCTAAATCAGCGAATATGCAGCTTAAGTAATTATGATTTAAATCCTATATTCTTCACTAATTTATTAAACCGTCATCAGTATTTCCTATCATTCAATGACGGAAACGGTCAGACTAATTTGAGGAAAGATGACATTCTAAAATGCCCACTTATTGTTCCACCAATCGAATTACAAAATCAATTTGCCGCCTGTGTCGCTCGGGTCGACAAATCAAAATTTACACTTCAAAACAGCATCATAAGCCTTATGAATTTAAGCAGTTTATGGTATAATATGAGTAATATGTTTTCGAGCGGCTATATGGGGAGACTCGAGCTAATTCGGGCGCTCCCTACGAAGGAAGAGAAGGCAAAGGCGTCACGCCTGGTTCTTCGTGAAGTACTCGAGCAAATCTTTCCAGAAAAGTCAGCTAAAAAGAAAAAGAAATATTCCCTCCTAGAGCTCATAGATTGCGCTCCTATCAAGAATTACGTTAATGACGATCAAGTTACAGAATCACTGCATTTCATTCGCATTATTGGCATTCGCGCGGAGCATAATCAGCCGATCCGCGAAAAAGATGTCAAAATCGCCGTAGATAACCTCGAGAACTTTATCAAGTTTCTCGACCACAGAAACGAATCTACAGAGCCAATTAAGTCGCCAGAATTCTTCACAGAAGCAGAAACTCGTGCCGCTTATATCGACATGTATCTTCGCGAAGCAGGTTGGGATGTTCTAACACAAAAAGGCGTAGCACTGCCAGGCAAAGCTGGTATTGAAATCGAAGTTGGCAATATGCCAAATAACGCAGGAGTTGGCTACTGCGATTACGTTCTTTATGACCGCGCCGGAAAACCTTTGGCTGTCGTAGAAGCAAAGAAAACCTCTAAAGATCCACAAATTGGCCGTCATCAAGCAGACCTTTACGCTGAATCACTAAAAGAAAAATTCGGTTATAAGCCAGTCATCTACTACACGAACGGATACGAAACGCACGTTATTGATGGCGTATATCCAGATCGCAAAGTTACCGCTTTTCATACACTGGAAGAACTTGAGCGCATGATTCAGCGCCGCACGCGCGGAAATATCACCGATATGGCCGCAAAAGACGAAATTGCCGGTCGTCCATACCAAAAGATGGCGTTGACGCGCATGTGCGAGCGTTTTAACGCCCGTCATCGCCGCGGACTAGTAGTTATGGCTACTGGAACTGGTAAGACACGTGTTTCAATCGCTTTGACCGATATCTTGGCTAGAAACGGCTGGATCAAGAATGTATTATTCCTCGCCGACCGTACTTCACTCGTAAAACAAGCTAAGCGCAACTACGCAAAGCTATTACCAGATATGACTATCTGCGAGCTTTCTGAAGGCGGAAACGCGAACAAGGATATGAATGCTCGCTTGATGTTCTGTACGTATCAGACGATGATCAACTACATCGACGCCGAAGATAAAGATTTCTCAACCGGCCGTTTCGATTTGATTATCGTAGATGAAGCCCACCGTTCAATCTTCAACCGTTATGCTTCTATTTTTGCTTACTTCGATAGCTTGCTTGTTGGCTTTACGGCAACTCCGCGCGACGAAGTCGGCAGTAGTACATACGGAATCTTTGAATGCGAATCTGGCGAACCGACGTTTGACTATCCGCTAGAAGACGCAATCAAAGAGCATTATCTTGTCGGCTACGAAGTAATAAATCGCCATTCTCGCATTATGACGCAAGGTATCAAACGCGAAGAATTGGACGAAGACCAACTCGAGCAATTGGATGATTTTCTTGAAGGCGATCGCGAAACGCCAGATTTAACAATTCCTGCGAACGCTATCTTCCGCTCTATCTTCAACGAAGACACTTGCCGTAGCGTCATTGAAGACTTGATGGAAAAAGGCATCCGCGTAAATGGCGGCGAAACTATCGGCAAGACGATTATTTTCGCATACAACCACAAACATGCCGAGATGATCGTAAATGAATTTAAGAAGCTCTATCCTCACCTTCCGCCAAATACTTGTCAACTCGTAGATTACTCAGTAAATTATGCCGAAGATCTGGTCGTTAAATTTGATACTGACGACGAATTTAGGGTAGCCGTTTCCGTTGACATGCTCGATACTGGCATCGACGTTCCGGCCGTATCAAACCTTATGTTCTTCAAGCCAGTCCGTTCGAAGATTAAGTTCGTCCAGATGATTGGACGCGGTACGCGTCTTTGTCCTGATTTGTTTGGTCCAGGCAACGACAAGAAGAAATTCCTCATCTTTGATTACTGTGATAACTTCGAATACTTCCAAGTTGAGCATAACGAAGTGGTAAGCTGTGGCGATAAAATCTCTCTATCCCAAAGAATCTTCGCATTACGTTCAGAAATTGCTTATAGCCTTCAGGACTTCGAGAGTCAAGAAGATGAATTCCTGAGTAGCTACCGCAATAAGA
>JAFONX010000007.1 GCA_017418275.1 Candidatus Saccharimonadota bacterium
ACGCGTTTGCCGTTCATTGTCCAAAAACGCGGTACAGCATCCTTGACGACACTCGAAAGGAGTGTGCCATGGTGTGGCATGCCCGTAATGAATGGAGGCCCATCATAAAAAACATACGAATCGTCAATATCGCGCTGCTCGATCGACTTTTCGAAAGTCTTATTTTTCTTCCACCAATCGACAAGGGCTTTTTCGTATTCGCCCGCACGACGGCGTTCACCGTATTTGTACTTCATTTGCACGCTCTCCTTTCTTTTATTAATTACGAACAAAAAAGTTCCAACTTACATTGGAACTCATAAATCAAACGCATAACTTTGCGATGATTACCTGAGCGGTACCATCCAATTTCTAGTTCAGTCTACCTTCCCTAGCTCTCATTTTGCCTCTCACGCGGACTTACGAGCGATTCTAATCAGTGTACTAAATTTATTTCACACCTTTCTTTCGCCAGCTCGCAGTTGATAGCTGCTCAAACGCTTTTCTATATTATAACACATTCGTGTTCGATAATAGTTATCTTTTAAAACTAGAATAATCCATTCCACCCTCCTCTCTTGCATACATGCTCATTTACTTGCCAAATTGGCAAGATTTGTCAGGCAAACTCATATCGAGATAGCGTAAAAACTTTCCAAATTGGCAAGCAAATGACTATGTTGCTAAACATGCGTATCAACCAGATAAACAAAACAATCCCAAGTCTCTTGCTGACAACTCCTAGCAAACAAAAAGTGCAAAGCGTATAAGTTTGCTCTGCATTTTTTTGTTTATCAGGATATCTATTGCTCTATCAGATAGTACATCACGTCATCAATCATCGGCATTGCCTTGCCACGCCACATCTTCTGTAATCTGCCCATATTATCTAGAGCCAAGATTGTCGGATACTCGACAACATCATATGTCTTACAGAGGCTTTCGCCGGCTGGCTCATCCGGGCTAATACTTTCCGGCACACGTCCGCCGCGCATTTCGAAATCATGTAACCACGAAATAACACCACGTGCATAGTCCGTATTATCTCGCCAAATAATTACCACCCGCATATTCGCTCCTATTTTTTCTTTTTATTAATTTCGACTTCATCGCCTCGTTCGGCTTTGCGTTGTGCCATCTTAGCGCGCTGCTCCGCAATACTACCCTCGAGTTCATCGAGCGTCTTGAATTCGCGAAACACACTCACGAAACGTACATAGGCCATCTCGTTCGTATCAGATAAAACCTCAAGAATCGTTTCACCAATCAAGCCTGAAGGAATTTCATCTTTACTCTGCGCATAAATACGCTCTTCAACCTGATCAATCACGGATTGAACATCGAGATCGCTTTCGAAATATTTGCCTACACTTTGACGAATCGAGCCCGCCATCTTCTCGCGGTCAAAAGCCTCGCGTGAGCCGCTCCGCTTTTTTACCATCATACCCGGACGCTCAATACGTTCGTAAGTCGTAAAGCGATGTTTTCCATCCAAAGACACACGACGGCGTCGAATCATAGTGCCATCTTGAGACTCACGACTCTCGATGACCTTGCTTTCTCCAATTTTGAAGTGGCTCATTGTGAGCTCCTTCCTTAATTACGGTTCCTCTTGTGACGGCGCAAAATTGCTGGCACGTCATTGTCATCATCGGCATTCGAGCTAAAGACACCTGAATTCCAAATATTTGTCGTAGAAGGCGTCGTAAAGTCTTCGTTACCAGCATTTGGCTGATTAGTCGGTTCTGGCTCGGCAACAGGTGCCGTCGCTACTGGCTGAGCAACCGGCTCTTCCTGAACATTTGCCTCAGCCATGGCCGGATTAACTTCAGGTTCTGGCTCAGAAATTGGGTTAATAACCGCCTGAGCGCTAGGATCGTTGCTGTAATAATCAGAATCAAAGCCAGTCGCAATTACCGTGACCATGATTTCATCTTCAAGTTCTGGACGAACACTAGCACCCATAATAATATTAGCTTCCGGATTAATGCTGGAGGTAATCACCTGACCAACTTCGTTAAGCTCAGCCATCGAGACATCTTCACCACCAGATACAAGATACAAGACACCGCGTGCACCATCAATCGAAACCTCAAGCAATGGAGATTCAATTGCCTGTTGTGCGGCTACGCTTGCACGATTTTCGCCAGACGCACGACCAATACCCATCAATGCCGAGCCTGCATCCTTCATGATCGCCTCAACATCGGCAAAGTCGATATTGATAATATGCTCTTCAGTAATAATATCCGTTACACCCTGAACGCCCTGGCGAAGAATATCGTCAGCAATACGAAGTGATTCTTTCCATGGGATATTTGGATCAACTACCTGTAGAAGACGTTCGTTTGGAATAGTAATCAAAGCATCAACGCTATGAGCCATATGCTGAATAGCCCATTCGGCATTACGACGGCGAACTTCACCCTCAATATCGAACGGCTTAGTAACAACACCGACCGTCAAGATGCCCATCTTGCGAGCTTCTTCGGCAACAATATAACCAGCACCGGAACCAGTACCACCACCAGCACCGAAGGTAATAAAGGCCATATCTGCACCTTCGAGAACCTTCTTGATTTCTTCGCGGCTAGCATCGGCAGCTTTTTCACCGCGAGCAGGATTTGCGCCTGCGCCTAAACCTTTGTTTGATTCAAGATGAAGTGGGAGTTTTACGTCAGCCTTAGAGCTACGCAGTTGTTGAGCATCAGTATTAATCGCAATCAGCTCAACACCAGTAAGACCTGCCTCACGCATGCGGTTCACAGCATTACAACCAGCGCCACCTACGCCGACAACCTTAATATTTGCTACGCTATCTACCTCACTTGGCTTAACTTCTGGCATTTTGTACTCCTACTTTCCAATTCTTTATCTAATATAACATCTGAATAAATTTTTTTCCAGTATCCCTAATGGAACAGCTTAGAAATTTTTGCTAGAATACCAGGCCCACCTTTACGCATTTTAAGCTTGAATCCTCCACCGCGACCACGCTTCCCGCGACTCGATTCATGGAATTCCCGCTCACTCATATCGCGCATCATAAGGCCAATCGCCGTCGCATAATCAATCTTCAAAACTTCTGGCGCAGACGAACTAACAATTGGTAAAATCTCACCAATTCGTACTGCCATGCCAAGCTTCGTGCGCACATATAAATCAAGATTCTTCATTTTCGCGCCACCACCAACTAGCACAATACCCTCAGGCAAACGCCTATCATAACCAACTGCCTTCAAACGCTTGTGAACTTCTTCAAAGATTTCATCAAGGCGCGCTTCTACAACCTCATTAATATCCTTACGCGTAAAGACATATTCATCGTTACGATGTTTAATTGTAACGTCTTTTCCTTCACCAAACTGACAATCTGCATAGCGCAATTTTACCTCTTCGGCGAGTTCTGGCGTTGCAGCCAAAATCGTCGCGAGATCGCGCGTTACGTCATTACTACCCATCGGAATAACTGTCACAAACTGTAATTCGCCCTCATCATACACCGCAAGGCTAGTTGTATTACCGCCAAAGTTGATCACGCCAACACCGTTTTCACGCTGGCGCCCAGTAATTACCGCTTCAGCTGAAGCCATCGCCGCTGGCATAATAGCATGTACTTCCAAGTTATCTGCTTGATCGCAAACCTGACGGATATTATTAACATCTGGCAAAAGCGCCGAAACGACATTCGCACGGATTTCCAAGCGCGAACCCGTCATTCCGAGCGGATCACGAATATTACCCTGACCATCAAGCTTGTATTCAAAAGGAATCAAATCAAGAATATCACGGTTGTTTGGCACCTTAACCTTCATGGCGGCCTCTTCAAGACGACTCAAATCTGCTTCGCTGACTCCTCTACCATCGTCCTGCATCAATACCATGCCTTCAACATTTGTGCTGGCAATGCTTACACTATTCAGCCCTACTGACGCGCCAGAAATATTGTAGCCACTCATATTTTCTGCGTTGTGAATTGCTTCAATCAGCGGGTCAATTGGCGAATGAAGATCAGAAATCGCACCTCTACGCACTCCCTCAGAATCTACTTCAGCATAACCAACCACAGAAATCTCGTCACCCGAACGAGACCCAACTACAACCCGAAACTTGTTCGAGCCAAAATCAATTCCGACTGCGTAGCGCGCTTTATCTTCCATACCATCTATTGTAGCATAAGCGCGAACAAAAACCACCCCGCGTTCACGGAGTGGTATCTTAAAATCTAAAGCTGAGTAATTATTTCGTATCCGTCTTCTGTTACGAGTACTGTGTGTTCACAATGACAACCGAGCGAGCCGTCACGCAAGCATACCGTCCATCCATCGTCATCTTCTACAACGACCGTATCTGGCTTACCAAGACTGGACATCGGTTCAATACAAATCGTATCCCCAGGCTGCAAAACTAAACCCTGCCCCTTTTTACCGTAATTTGGCACCTCTGGCGGCATATGCATTTTCTCACCAATACCATGACCGACATATTCGCGAATCACACCAAGTTTGCCCTTTTTCAAGACCTTTTCGACCGCAAAGCCAATATCACCCAATTTAGCACCCGGTTTAACCTGTTCAATGCCCTCATAAAGCGCAGATTCCGTGTAGCTCAGAAGATGCTTTTGTGCCGCCGTTGGTTTTCCTAAAATCATTGTAAAAGCCGAGTCGACATAATAGCCATGATATTTAATTACGAGATCATAGGAAATTTTATCACCTTCCTCAAACGGAATATCTTTTGGTATGCCATGAATCAGCTCGTCATTAACGGAAATACAGATAGAACCCGGAAAATTCACTTCCGGCTCATAATAAGCGATGCCTGCGCCGTAGCTCAAAATCTTCTTCTCAACCCACTTATCGACTTCCTTGCCAGTCATACCGGGTTGCGTATAATCGCGCAATTCCTTGAAAATCTGCGCCATTATCTTACCGCCAGCGCGCATCGCTTCTATTTTCTGCTGATTCATTAGTCAATCACGCCCCATTTTTTAAGCTGTTTCTCGATACGTGCCGAAACCTCCTCGATTTCGCCTACGCCGTCGATATGCGCAATTTTCGCGCCCTTGCTCACAAGAAGCTCACTCATGGCTTTAATTGTACGATCAAAAAGCGCCCAACGTTGTTCGATTGCTTCATCATTATCATCTTCACGACCACGCAAATCTAGACGCTTCTTCAATTCCTCGTGTGAAACATCAAAGATAATTGCCCCGTCGACATATTGCGCGTCGCCATTCTCAACAATCCAATTCGCCTGCCATTCATCGCGCGGATAGCCGTCCAAAATCACACCTTTACCGGCTTTATCGGCCTCAATCATAGCATCGTGCATCATTTTAACTACAAGCTCGTCTGGCACTAGGCCGCCAGTCTTCATAATCTTCTCGAGCTCCGGATCCTTACGATCACGCAACATCTGACCAACCGACATCCATTTCCAGCCAAATTTATCAGCCAATTTCTGCCCCTGCAAACTTTTACCACTTCCTGCAGGGCCAAAGAATACAATCATTTTTCTCCTTAATTAGTTTCGATTTTTTACGATAAAAATACCCCGACCTCCGGGGTATTCTATCTTTATTTTAGGCCTAACTTCATGCGTTCAGCTTTTTCAGCTTTGCGCTTATCGCGCAAAATTGCCTTCAAACGGCGCTCACGCTTGGAAATAGGCTTCGAGAAGCGCATATTTTCCTTCGCAGTAGCCATCACGCCACTCTGCAAAACCTTACGATTGAAACGACGAATAATGTTCTCGTTCGCTTCCTTCTCATCTTTACGGGTTACTTTTATCATATTGGCTAAATTTTATCATATCTTACGAGAACTTTCAAGCAGTAAGGTTTACCTGGTCTGGAGGCACTCGTATGGCATATAATCCTATCTCTCACTAACGTTCCTTGTTTTGTTAGTGAAGATAGGAGATATATGCTATTTACAATTGTTCTAGGCT
Organism: Candidatus Saccharimonadota bacterium; assembly: GCA_017418275.1. GTDB lineage: Bacteria > Patescibacteriota > Saccharimonadia > Saccharimonadales > Saccharimonadaceae > UBA2834. The sequence goes on from JAFONX010000007.1 coordinate 5,932, forward strand.
AACTAAAATCCCCTCTAGCTTCGTCTTCCCCTGCCATTCATTCTTCGATAGCGTAAACTGCACCAACACATCCTGCCCAGCCTTCACATTTAACCACTCATCGGGTACATAAAAGCCCATCAAGCGAAACTCCTGATTTTTCTTATCCTTCAAAGTTAACGCTAAATGCTCCTCTTTCAAAACCCTCACGCCCTTAACCGTAGTCGTAATCTCAAAAATCGGCTCTTGATTTCCCTCGCCGAATGGCTCCATCTGTTGTATCTCATCGCATAAATCCAAACTCAACTTCGAAAAATCCCCCAAGATTACATCACTCGCCTGACGCAGATACTTTTCCTGACCAACCAAGCCCAAACCTTCGTAATAATCATTAATCAAAGTTTTAAAACTCTCAAAATCCGTTGACTTCAAACTCAAACCACAAGCCGCCGCGTGGCCACCACCAGACAGCAATAAGCCATCTGGCATATTCTGGATCGCCTCAGCGAGCGAAAAATCCCCAAAGCTACGCCCACTACCTTTCAGAACGCCATCTTTAAGTTCCGCAAGAACAATAGCCGGCTTCTTGTAAATTTCTACAAGTCTCCCCGCAACAATCCCTACAATTCCTTCATGCCACTTACCGCGCACGACAATCACCGAGTCCGTCTCGTTGACTTGTAGATTCGCCTCTTTGACCGCCTCATCCTGCGCCTTACGGCGCTCTGCGTTCAATGTATCCAACTCCTCTGCCAAAGTGTAAGCCTCAGCCCTCTTACTCGTCATCATTAAATTAAGCGCCAAATCCGCACTCTTCATACGCCCAGCCGCATTAATCCTTGGTCCTAGCTGAAAGCCAATCGAACGACCATTCATCTCATCCAGTTTCACGCCGGCACGTTGCGCCAACTCTTTAATACCTCTACGACGCGTCTTCGGAAACACCTTAAGACCGTAATAAGTAAAAATCCGATTCTCATCTCTCAAAACCATTGAGTCACAAATCGTACCAAGCGTCACTAAATCCAATAGCCACTTCTCCTGACCGTCACAGCTACCACCGTTCTTGCGCATATTTAACGCACGCGCCAAAGTAAAAGCAACACCTACGCCTGCCATCCTCAAGCCATATTTCTCGCCCGAGAGATGCGGGTTAATCACAGCTACCGCCATCTCGGGCTTATGCGGAATCTCATGGTGATCTGTTACAATTGTATCGATGCCATGCTCCTTCAATTTCGCAATTGTATCGCCCGAACCACTACCATTATCGACCGTGATCACTAAATTTACGCCGCGCGCCACAATCTCTTCAATTGCACTGTCTTTCATGCCGTAGCCATCTATAAAACGGTTCGGCAGAATCACTTCAACATTCTCACAGTCAAAGTCTTTCAGCGCCGTATACAGTACCGTACTCGACGTCACGCCATCCGCATCGTAATCACCATAAATCAAAATGTGTTCAGATTCATCCCGCGCCTGCTCGATGCGCGCCACGGCCTTGTTCATACCCAGCATTAAAAATGGATCAAACAAATCTTCATAGCGCGGATTCAAAAAACTCTCATCTAGACCTCTATCGGCCAGTATCTGTGAAAAAATTTCTGTCATGCTTAGTTAATAATTTTATTGCCAGGCTTATTGGATTGCTGCTGACTCTTAATCACAATGCTTTGCAATTCTTTCAGAATCGGAAATTGTTTATTCGTTTGATAAATGTTTGTATTACCCTTTTTCGCCACCGTCAAAAACCCACCTTTCGCAAGATGTTTTAACTCGCGCTGAATATTGCCAGGGTCTTCCTTAATTAACTTCGCCAAACCTCGCACATGTGTTTTGAAATCAGGATACTTCGCAAACACAACAATAATCTTCCGACGCACACGACTCGTCACGAAAATGTCTAACATTTACCTCCTTAACTGGTTACTATTTTAACAAAACACCGGTAATTTCTACAACGTTTTTCTTGTAGATTTTTACTATTTTCTTTTATTAACGGCCTGTCCCTTTTTATTGCAATAAGCTTTTTCTCCCCCTCTCTTTTTGCGCTACAATATATATCATGAATTACTATCTGATAGCGCCCGCCCAAAGCTTCCATAACACAGATAGCTTACTTACTTATGAATCAGAACAAAAGCTCGAAATCGGGCAGGTCGTCACTATTCCCCTCGGCAAAAAATCCACACTCGGTATCGTCATGCAAAAATGCGACAAGCCCTCTTTCGAAACCAAACCAATTCAAAATATCCTTTACGAAGAACCCCTACCGCCTAAACTCACTAAAGCACTCAGTTGGCTCGCGGACTATTACCGTGCACCAATGTCGAGCGTCATCCAAGCCGCCCTTCCGCGCGGTATTACTAAAAAACGCCGTGACAAAACCGAAAAGCTCCCTGAAGTTGAAAAAATCACCGACAACACCCTTAACTCCGCACAAAAACAAGCTATCGCTGAAATTGAAGCTAATACCTCACGTACTACTCTTCTTCACGGCATTACCGGCTCAGGCAAGACCAACGTCTATATCGAACTTGCCAAACATACTCTCGAAAAAAATCAGTCCGTTATATTACTTGTTCCTGAAATAGCACTTACTTCACAACTCGTTCGTAATTTTCGTGCTCACTTTGATAATATTTTTTTGCTCCATTCTGAGCTAAGCGAATCTCTCCGTCACCAAATCTGGGAAAGAATTCTCAAAGCTAAAGAGCCAAGCATTATTATCGGTCCTCGCTCCGCGCTTTTTGCACCCATCCATAAGCTCGGTCTAATTATCATCGATGAGGCGCACGAGCCAAGCTACACCCAAGAACAAAACCCAAAATACTCCGCTCTCCGGCTCGCACCACAACTTGCCAAGACCGTGCTCGGCTCCGCCACGCCGCTTGTTCAGGACTATTACATTTGTAAAGCTCACAAAGCCATTGCTGAACTCAATGAGTTAGCAGTACAAAACGATAAGACTAGCGAGATTAAATTAATTGATCTCAAAGCTCGCCAATTCTTTACACGCAGTCGAATATTAAGCAATCAACTCCTTGAATCTATCCAAAACTCCTTAGAGAATCATACGCAGACTATGCTCTTCCACAATCGCCGCGGCACTGCACCACTCACGGTTTGTGACAAATGCGGCTGGCAAGCTCTTTGTACCAATTGTTATCTTCCTCTCGTCTTGCACGCCGACAAATATCAAATGAGCTGTCATACTTGTGGACGTAATTATCCTGTGCCTACCTCCTGCCCAAAATGCCAAAACGCCAGTATTCATCATAAAGGCTTCGGGACCAAGCTTCTTGAACAAGAAGTGACCAAATTATTTCCAAAAGCCCGCATTGCCCGTTTTGATGCAGACACGGAAAACGATAAGCAATTGAATAAAATCTACAACCAGGTCTACAATGGTGAATTCGATATTATTATCGGCACACAAATGATCGCCAAAGGTTTCGATTTTCCTCTCCTCACCACCCTTGGCGTTGTTCAGGCCGATGCCGGTCTCTCCTTACCAGACTTCACATCCGAAGAACGTTGTTTCCAATTAATTACCCAGGTTATCGGTCGCGCTAAGCGCGGACATCAAGACAGCAAAATCTTCATCCAAAGTTTTCAACCCGAAAACGAAATAATTGAGTTCGCCATCCATAACGATTATGCAGATCTTTATAACTACCTTATTCAGAAACGGCAAAAAACCGCCTTCCCGCCCTATAGTTTCTTGCTCAAATTATCCATGACTTACAAAACCGAAACTGCAGCCGTACGAAACATTCGCACTCTGTATAAAAAAATTGTACAAATTTGCGATTCTATCGAGATAGATCCCAAACAAATCATCGTTTCGCCCCCAATGCCAGGCTTTCATGAGCGTAGTAATACTGGATATACTTGGCAAATCATCCTCAAAGCTAAAAAACGCCAAGCTCTACTAGATATCTTCGATCAACTGCCAAATTCACCATACCTTCACTACGCCTTCGACCCCATTTCGCTTCTCTAGCGCTTACGCTAGCGTAATGAGCTGTTTTATGTTAAAATAACAGATATGAAGAAGCAATGCGCACCAGTTATCGTCACGCCAGACCCAAGGCTCCGTCAGGTTTCTACCAAAGTTACCGAGATTGACGACGAAGTCAAAGATATTATCGAACAAATGATTCGAGCTTCCCTCGATTGGGAGAAAGAACATGAGTTCGAACTTTCTGCTGCCTTGGCCGCACCTCAACTCGGTTTTAATCGCCGTATCATCGTCGTACGCGAAGATATGAACGAAAAAAGCAACAACAATTTCATCGCCCTTATTAATCCCGTTGTTATCAAAACCGAAGGTCGCATTCTTCGCGATTACGAAGGCTGTCTCTCCGTGCCAACTATTTATGGTAAAGTTCCGCGCCCGGCCAAAGCCCGTATCAAAGCCCAACTTACCGACGGCACCGAAGTCAAACTCAAAACCGAAGGTTTCCTCACGCGCACTATCTTGCACGAAATTGATCACCTCGACGGTATTCTCTTTATCGACCACATTCGTGACAAAAAGGACGCTTTCTACAAGCTAGACAACAAAGGCGACCTCGTCCCTGTCGATTACGAAAAAGAAATAAAGAATAATAAGAATCTCTGGCCAGACGATTAACTCTGCCAGTAAGGAGGTATATGGCAGCAAAAATCATCTATTTTGGCAACGAGCAGCTCGCTCAAGGCATTAAGCCAAAAACACCCATCTTTGACGCACTTGTTGAAGCAGGCTACGACATTTGTGCCCTAATTCTACCTAATGCGCATACGCGCCAACCTTTCGCTATCGCAAAGCGCGCCGAAAAACTTGGCATTCCAATCTACTACACAAAAAATAATGCTGAAATCAACGAAATTATCGCCAAGTACCAACCAGAGATCGGCGTACTTTCCGCCTTCGGCAAAATCATCAAAGACGAAACCATCGCCGCTTTCCCGCGCGGTATCCTAAACATCCATCCTTCACTCCTGCCAAAATACCGCGGCACCACCCCTATCGAAAGCGCACTCCTCAATAACGACAAAGAAACCGGCGTTTCCGTCATGCGCCTTGCTCACGACATGGACGCCGGCAACATCCTTGCTCAGGAAAGCGTCCAAATTACGCCAGAAACCACGAAGCAGTCTTTATATGAATCACTAGCCACCACAGGCGCCAAACTGCTCATAACAGCCCTCCCAGACGCCCTAGCAGGCAAAACAAACGAAAAGACCCAGGACGATTCCGCAGCTACTTTCACGAAACCCCTAGACAAATCTATGAGCCAACTCGATTTAGCAAAACCAGCTCAAACCCTCTGGAACGAAATACGCGCTTTTGCAGGTTTTCCAAAATCCAAAACCACTATCCTCAACACTCCTTGCACAATTACTGAAGCCCATATCGCCGATAAAGCCGAAACCGCAATCGATTTACGCTGCGGAGATGGCAAATATCTCATAATCGACCGCTTAATCCCAGAAAACTCCAAACCCATGGACGCCAAAAGCTTCCTTAATGGCCACAAATAATAAGCAACAAAAAATATCCAGTTTTAAACTGGATATTTTTATTTAGCTATTCAAGAAACTTTCTTTTTGAGAATATATTTCGCTCTGTAAATCAGCTAAGATATTATTAATCTCATCACTATAATTTGGGAAATTCTCATCTAGCCATTTTACAACTGCAAAATCACTTTTTGCCTGTTGTTCGTCGGCGCCATTCTTAATAAGCCTGCGATAAGTAAAATCATTCTCATAATCGGCATATTTATCGAGAACATTTTGGATGGCTTCTGGATCATCCGAAGAAATCTTATCGAACTCAACCTGCTGAGCCTCTGTTAATTTGCTCATCATAGCCTCACCAATGCGCGTTTCGAACTGCTCTTGCGCATATTCCAAGAAATCCTGTTTCTGATCATCCGGTAAGTTCTCTAGACCCACCGACTTCAGAAACTCATCGTTAAATTGAAACATTATTTTCTCCTATTTGTCTTTAGTTTACCATAAGCCGAATAGGATTTTCAAATAAAGCCCCTGAATCTAGGCAAGCGTCTTCTTCTTGGCTTCGCGCGTAAAGAATTTGATTCTATCGCCAATTTCCATCTGAATTTTCTTTTCAGTCTTCAACGATAGACCGCCAATTTCACCTTCAGCCAACGAAGGCACGTCAACTTTACCTTCCTGAGTATTCACAACCTCAATTTCGCCAAGCAGTTCCTTCTTGCGATAAACTCTACCAAGCATACCAGCCGCTACGCGACCACTCTTCACCTGACCACCCGCAATAATCTCGGTCTTCTCGGTACGGAAGACACCCTGAACCTCAAGTTCACCAGTGTCGGTCTCGATTATCTCCGCATCGAGCATATTCTCCATCTCATGCTTTGCGTCATCGAGAAGCTCGTAAATCACACGGAAAACACGCACCGGTACACCATTACGCTCTGCCATCTTTGCAATTGCATTTGGTACCGTAACATTAAAGCCGTAAATAATCGTATTACCGCCTGAAGCCATATAAACGTCATTCTCTGAAACTGCGCCCACGCCAGTCGAAACAATATTCAGGGTAATCTCGCCCTGCGTATCAATCATACGCAACGAATCGACCACCGACGTGACCGAACCCTGAACATCGCCCTTTACAATCACGTTAAAGGTCTTAGTATTGTCGGCAGTATGCATCATGCGCAACAAATCACTCGAGGTAACGTTTGTATTTGCAGATTCATTTGCCTCGGCCTGAGCATTCAACAAAGCGATGCGGCGTGCAGTTTTTTCGTCAGAAACTTCTTCAAACTTATCGCCGAAGTTTGGCAACTCTTTAAAGCCTGTCACAACTACAGGGGTTGATGGCGTAGCTTTGCCCTTTGGCTTACCCTGCCAATCAAGCATTGTACGCACCTTAGCATAAGTCTTGCCCGCGACGATAAATTCACCAACTTTCAATTCACCACCAGTAACCAAGAGATTCACAACCGAACCCTTACCAACTTCCATATGACTTTCAATTACAAGACCTTCAGCCGGAATCTTCTCGTCAGCCTTCAGCTCATCAATATCCGCCGTTAGCAAAATCATATCAAGCAGCTGCTCGAGATTGTCGCCACGTTTAGCGGAAATTGGCACCATAATCGTGTCACCACCCCACTCTTCTGGATTCAAATTGAAATCAGTCGCAAGCTGAGCCTTTGTACGGTCGATATTTGCGCCTTCTTTATCAATCTTGTTAATTGCAACGATAATCTTCGCGTTGGCAGCCTCAGCAAACTTAATTGCCTCTGCAGTCTGAGGCTTCACGCCATCATCAGCCGCAACCACAATCACTACAATATCCGTCAGCATTGCACCGTGCTGACGAATCGCCGCAAAGGCCTCGTGACCCGGCGTATCGAGGAAAGTAATCTTGCGATCCTTGTATTTCATCTGGTATGCAGAAATGTGCTGCGTAATACCACCAGCCTCGCCTTCGACGGTTTTCTTCTTGAGTAAAGTATCAAGGAGAGTAGTTTTTCCATGGTCGACATGACCCATAATTGCCACTACCGGCGGACGAAGCTTCGCATCCTTGGATAATTCACGCTTAGCACCCGGAAGTTTTGCTGAGTTTTCTTTACGTTCAAAACGCACGTTTTTAAAACCAAGCTCTTCAGTCATAATCTGGGCGGTTTCAGCATCAAGACGTTGGTTAATCGTGGCCATAATGCCATTCTTGAATAGCTCGCCAATTAGCTGCGTTACAGAAATACCTAGCGCCTTTGCTAGTTCGTCGACAGTTATCGAGCCAGAAATTTGTATTACCTTTTCTTCCATGTTTTCTAGCTCCTTTCGCTTACAAGTTAATAAAAATTTTAGCCAATAAAAAATCTCCCTTTATTATACCACAAAATAAGAGAAAAACCTAATCTATCCCTAACCGCGCTTTTAGTTCAGATAATGATAAATTATAATATTCTCTCGGAATCACAACGCAACTCACCGCCGCACTCTCTCCATCCTCGCTTACTTCAACATTATCTATATAAGACAAAGTCGAGGAATGTAGTGCATACTCATCAGTCGAATGCGAATAACTAAATGACCCGCGCGGTATCACAACCCCCTCATTTGTCCCTTTTGGAATCATATATCTAATTCCGACATTGCACGGCTTCCTACGTACATCATCAAATTTTTCTCTTCCGATAAAGCTCTGATCAAGCGAAATTGCCGTACTCGTAAAGCCTCTTTCTAGATACAATTGTCCTTTTAGCTTCGACAACTCTTCGACTGTCTGGACACCGTAATCTCCAAACGCCTCGATATTCACTCCTCTATACGTATAAAAGTCATTCTCAGCCTTTGGCGACGATTCAATCAGCTCATTCATTTTTGCAATGTCTTCCTCGTAATCCCGCTTTCTCGCCTCATCGTACGCCCCATGCTCGTCATAAATCCATCCTTTACGCAGATAAGTATTCCAAGCCCTATAGTTGTAACCCGTATATCTTTTTAGAGTCTCTCGTTCCGTATAGCTTAAGCCAGAAAAGAGCTGATCGATATATTCTGGGTTTGCCTTATCAAAATCTTCTAACGACTCGTAATCATCGTATTCTCGATTCAAGGCATCATTCAGATACTCTCGCACCAAAGTCTTACGTTCTTCTCCCCTCGAAAGTGCATCAGCGTAGAAACGACAAATTCGGTTTTCGCTCGTATTTGGAATATCCTCTACTGTGGTAGGTTTAAGTTCTTCGTTCGTTTGAAATGGTCGCTTCTCCATACTTCACATACTACCACAACGCGACTAAAACTCCGCACGGATTCTTAGCCAGCAAAAATCCACCCCAGAAACGGAGTGGATTTTCTTAGTCTTGCGACAATTATTTCTTCTCGATGAAGCTCAAAGAAATCTTGCGACCCTCTTTGTCGATGTCGAGAATCTTGAATTCCTTGCGCTCATTTAGAGTGAAGATCTTCTCTGGGTCAACATCGTTACCTTCGCCAAGCTCAGAAACATGAACTAAGGCTTCGACAGCTGGCGAAATCTGAACGAATGCGCCAAATGGAGTGATACGAGTGATCGTACCTTCGACCTTGTCACCCTTCTTGAACTTTGCGATCTCGGATAGCCATGGATCTTCCTGAAGCTGCTTCATGGAGAGGCTCAAGCGATCCTTGTCGATGGCGATAATCTTAGCTTCAACCGTATCGCCAACCTTGACATAATCAGCTGGGCTGTTAACACGTTCCCAAGAAATCTCAGAAATGTGTACCAAACCTTCGATACCATCAACGTTAACAAATACACCGAAGTCTACGACGCCGGTAGCAACACCCTTAACAGTGTCACCAACCTTGAGCTCGGCAAAGCGTTCTGCGAGACCGTCCTTGATAGCTTCCTTCTCAGAAAGAATCAACTTGTTAGTCTTGCGATCTGCATCGAGGATGCGAACGCGAATACCTTTACCTACCAAAGCGTTAAGGCGCTGAAGGATTTCTTCCTTATCAGAACCACCAACACGTGGGTAGTGCTCAGCAGAAAGCTGAGAAACTGGCAAGAAGCCACGAATACCTTCGTATTCAACAAGGAGACCACCGCGGTTTGCGTCGAATGGTTCAACCTCAATAACTTCACCGGCTTCGAGCTTGGCAGAGATTTCATCCCAGCCCTTCTCTTTGACGGCTTTGCGGAGCGAAAGAAGGACCATGCCATCTTCCATTTCCGTATCAACGACGCTCGCAGAGACGACATCGCCTTCCTTGAGCTGGCGACCAAAGGCCACCTCGCGGCGTGGAACGTAACCGACACCACGTGCACCGAGATCAATTAAAATCTCGTGCTTCTTGACTGACATAACCGTACCTTCGATCGTGTCACCAAGCACGATAGGCTTAATATCCTCGCTAGCGAGAAGTTCATCCATCGTGATTGCTTTAGCTTTTTCAGCCATAGTTTTGAATATTTCCTTTCGTTGGAGCTACTCATTATTCTTTCTGTCTTCTAGATAACACAAAAAATAGTGAGTAGCACCAAACTGCTCACTATTTTACTCTGTTTTTTAAGATAAGTAAAGTTTAAGCTTTTTCCTCATCCTTGATGCCACGCTTCATCCAATTCGCGTTCAAAGCAACAAGATAAGCGCTTACAGCTACCAAGACAATCGGCAAAACCATATCTTCAGGACCAGTCGAAGGCATCGATTCGGTATTAGTAGCAGCATTTACAGGAGTTTGCTGAGCAACTTCTTGCTTAGTCTCCTGCTTAGTTTCTTGTTTTGTCTCTTCCTTTTTCGTCTCGGTTTTCTCTTCTTTCTTTTCCTCGCTCGTCGTCGCAACCGGCGTGTCTTCAGTCGAAGCCTTTGGTGTCTTGTTCATAGTATTTGCAATTACGATAATCGCAATCAAAACCACAACACCAAGAACAATCAACGCACCAATACCAAAACGACGATATTTCTTACTAGTGTCCATCCTTTAATCTCCAAAATATTAGCCAGATTATAACAGATAAAAACAGATTAGACAAGCCGTCGACCTCTTATACCCTCCTTCTAAAAATGCTATACTAAAATTATGTACTTACTAATAGACATCGGTGGCACAAAGACCCTCTTATCAATCGCGAACAACTCCGGCGATTTACTTCATTCTGTTAAATTTCCTACTCTTGCCGATCAAAAACTCTACGCAAAAACCCTTCTACAACAGATTCGCACCAACTTCGCCCTCTCGGATATCAAAGCCATTAGCGTAGCCGCCCCAGGCATCGTTAAAAACAATAAAATCCAAGTGCTCGGCAATCTCCCTTGGAAAAATTTCGATATTGCCGCATTTCTCGAAGGCGAGCTCGGCGCCCCAACTTACGTCGAGAATGATGCTAACCTAGCCGCCCTCGCCGAAGCCAAACGCCTTCCTGGCCGCACTATTTATCTCACCTTCTCGACCGGTATTGGCGGTGGAGTCGTCGACGATGGAAAACTAAATGCCAAATATCACGATTTTGAACCCGGCCACAAAATATACAGTTACAACGACAAACAATCCGAATGGGAAGATCTTGCCGCTGCCAAACCTTTCAGAGAACGCTTCGGCAAATATGTCCAAGACATTACCGACAAAAAAGTCTGGCACGAAGAAATCCCTGCCAAAATCTCCCTCGGCCTGATCCCTATTATCAAAGAGCTAAAACCAGACCGCATTATTTTTGGTGGTCCCCTGGGATTCCAGCTTGATCGCTATCGCGCGCCACTACGCAAAATCATCCAAAACGCCCTCCCAAACAAAACTCTCCCTCGTTTCTATATTGCAAAATACAACCAATTTTCCGTAATCCAAGGCTGTCTCATTTATGCTAAATCTCAACACTCTGCTTAAACAACTCAAAGCCGATTATCCGAAGCTTCAGTTTAAAAAAGGTGAACAATTCACCTTTCGTCCACCAAACGTTGTTTTCTATTGCACAAAAACCGAGCGTCCAGATCTCCAAATTCTTCATGAGCTTGGTCACTATCTGGATAATGACCGAGATTACGCCAGTCATATTGCTCTGCTCCGCATCGAATCTAAAGCCTGGGATACCGCCAAACAACTCGCAAAAAAATATTGTGTCGACTGGGACGAAGATTTTGCTCAAGCTAAATTAGATAGTTATCGCGACTGGCTGCATAATGCTTCGCTTTGTCCGATTTGCCAAATCAACGGTTACCAAAGTGGGTCAAAATACCACTGTCCACTCTGCGGCAAACAGTGGCAAAGCCAGCTCCTCACCGAACAATTTTGACATAAACACTATTTTATTGTATATTATGTATTATAAGCACCTCCTTGGGTTTAGGTGCATTTTTAACGAAAGGACGGTATTTTAGATGAACAATACCTATCGACAACCCAAGTTCTTTTACCTAGACATTATCTGCATCCTGCTTGCAGGAGTTCTCGTGTTTTCGTTTTTCGAGCCAACAACCGAGGAAATAGTCGAAACAGACGATTGGCTTTTATATGATCGTTATGTTGAAATAATGGCCACTAATAGTTCTGACAATACGAACGCGGACTACGAACTAAGTTCCACTACTGACAAGTACTACAATGTCACCGACTCATCAGACGAAACCTTAGCGCTAGTCAATCAAGCTAAAGCGCAAATCCGAACTAAACTCAAAAAACAATCTTCCCTACTCTGGGAGCGTTTCGACAGTATCCAGGTTAAAGATTGCGATCTCAATAGCGACATTGATGTGTTTGCTTGTTATTCCCCAGAAGATAACACGATTTATCGCAATCGGCTCGTAGCTAGCAATCCATCTCTAAACAATTATCGCCTTAGCATGCTAGCCCACGAACTTATTCACGCCCTCCTTGAATACGATCGTACTGCTTTTATAGATGGTACTGGAATATTTCATGAAGGCTTCACAGAATATCTCGCACAAATTATCTATCCCACAGATAGTCCGGCATACTATTTAGGCTATTGCATCGCAGAGGTATTCGTAAAGGACAATGGTCTAGACCACGCGATCGATTTATTCATGTCTGGACAGGCTGAAGAATCCATTAATAGAAGGACTCACAAAGAAAACCTTATACAAAATATCAACGATCCCCTCTATATAACTGCAGCCTACCCCAGTCAATACCAAATCATCGAAGCGATTGTGCTTGACGTCTATCTCCATTACGCCATAATCACCGGCATCAATTCCAAGGAACACGTCAATCAAGCTTTTAATCGTCTAGAAGCAACAGAAACGAATCTGGCTACGATCCGCTATCTAGCGAACCTACGCCAGCAGCTCGATTCGGCCGCGACAACAACCGTCGCGGTTTTCTTTTGCAACAAAAAAATACACCAACCTATCTGGTTAGTGTATTTCTTTCAATAATTAAGCATTCTTTTTAGCTTTACCGCGCTTGCTGATGCGGCCGCCTTTGGCGCCAGCAATCTTTGCAAGTTCTGGATTAGCAGCAAAACCACCGGTATGACCGTTGCGGCCACCCTTACGACCGATTTCTGCATAGAAATCTTTGCCGTACTTAGTTTTGTTCGTGGAAGCAGCCTTCTGGCCACCAACTTTCGTACCTGCCATTAATATTTCCATTTCTGCCCACCAATCAAATTAATAAAACCACCCTGAAGTTTCTCCCCCAGGTGCTTATGCATATTTTAGCATAATGCTTACAGTTTGTCAATACGCTATTTCTTAATTTTATGTTATAATAACCGAACAAATTTTACAAGAATAATCCAAATTTTTTCCACAAAAGTCCTTGCGCTTATACTAAATTTGATATACAATTGTATTAATTTAAGGATTATGCGAGAGTCCTTAAAATAAAAATATAAATCTCCCCCGACACGAGAGCTAACAGTCGGGGGATTTTTCTGGTTTCATTTTTAAACACAAGCACGCAAAAAACGAGCTCATGAGAGCCCGTCTATGACATTTTTAGAACCAAAGTCGATACAATACTCGTCTTTTTATTTTTCGTCACTCTTACGGCGAATCTGCGCCTCAATCCCCTTGCGCGTACCAATTCTGACTAAAATATCCCCCACGACCAGCAAAGCAAAACTCAAAACCACAATTCCCCCCAAAACAAGTAATTTCCATTCCGTATCACTCTTTTGTGTGATCAAGAAAATACCTTGACACAAAAAAGTCGCAATCCCCAAACTGCCAACAATACGCATTATTTTTCCAGCCAGTACAAGTTTGCCCGGACCGCTCATTTTTTTCATTACTATCATTATACCGCATAGCCCCTTTTATTATTCAAGCCAACAAAAAACGCTAAGACGAAACTTAGCGAAAATTCTATAGATGGTGGGGATATGTGGACTTGAACCACAGACCTCGTCATTATCAGTGACGCGCTCTAACCAGCTGAGCTATATCCCCGACTGAATATAATATATATTCTACTACCCACCCCCGCAAAAATCAAGCGCTAGCGTCTGCGTTTTCTGTTATAATAAACGCATGGGCTGGAGTTTTAGCTTAGGCTGGGCATTAGTCGGTCTCCTCGTTATGGGTGCCGGTGCTCTAATTATTATATATTATCAGAAATTTGCTGATAACTTTTTGGGGGGCGTCAAAGATTATGAAAAAACTAAAATAATTGGCATTATTACAATTGTTGTCGGTTTGCTGCTTCTCACAAATCTGCATACTGTCTTATTGACCGCCTTCGTCAATCTAATCTTTAAAAAATAACAATACAACCTAAATCCCAGACCTAGGCCTGGTATTTTCAAAAAATAAACCCCTTTCGGGGTTATTTTTATAGTTCAATTCTAAAGCTATTCGTATCGCGGATTTCGGCACCGTGTTTCTGATAAAAAGCTACTGCACCAGCCTTTTTACCCTTACCAGAAGAGGTAAACTCAAGTCTGCGGCAACCCTTCTGCCTACCGTAATCCAAGATCGCATCCCAAACTTTTGAGCCAATTCCCTGATGTTGATATTCGTGTGACACTACAAAATCTTCCAAATAAAGATTCTTGTTCACGAGCGCACCCATAATAACCGAAACACTCGCCATACCAACCAAATCACCTTCCTCATTTGTTGCAACAAGAATGTCGTGCCAAGGCGACTCGATAATATCCTCAATTACCTCGCGCGGAACCGCCTCGCCTTCGTAATGCGAACTCAAATCCTTGAGTAAAACTCCCATTTTTTCCGCAATGTCTGCGTCGTATTCCATTAGTGGGCTAACCGTAATTGTCATGCGCCAATCTCCTTTTCAATTATTACTTTCAAGCCTTCCGCGACTTCATGATCTTCCCTAAAATCTGGACCTTCTACTAAAATTCTCAGTTTCATTTCTGTACCAGAATAGCGCGTAAAGACACGACCACGACCATTCAATCTTTCTTGTGCTTTTTCTAGAGCTTCCGTCCAACCAGCAACTTGCTCAAGCGGACGTTTCTCGCTCACCTTTACTGCGAGTTGTTCATTCGGAAAATCCTCATAATCTGGCCACAAATCCGCAAGCGCACAGCCCTTTTCGCGAATAATCTTCTCAGCCAAGAGTGCCACAAAGGTACCGTCGCTTGAATTAAGCCATGGCAAATAGATAATATGACCGGCATTCTCGCCGCCTAAGATCGCACCAAGCTCTTTACACTTGCGCGCCACCTCACGGTCACCCACTACCACTTTCTCTACCTTTATGCCTTGGGCTTGAATATACTGAATCGCCGCAAGATTACTATACTCGGTCAAAACTACTGTAGAATTCTCAAGCAAACCCTGTTCTTTAAGATAAGTTGCCAAGAAAGCCACAATCCTATCACCACTCCAAACACGACCGTATTCATCGACCAGGATTGCCCTGTCCGCATCACCATCAAGCGCAATGCCCATTACGCCGTTTTTCTTACAATACTCGCTCAGCTTCTCTGGATACAAGGCGCCATAACCTTCGTTGATATTTTCGCCATCTGGCTCTGGATCAATTACCTCTACCTCGAGACCAAAATCTTCAAAAACCAAACGCGAAAAATTATGTCCAGCACCCGAAGCGGCATCAAGAATTATCTTTCCATTTTTAAACTTCTCAGAGACTGGAGCCTCGTCTTTTTTGCCCTCTGAAAGCACGTTATTGGCTATTTCGACGTATTTAGCCACACTATCCGAGTCTGTACCCATTTCAACGTATTCGACCTTAGGAAGCTCAATATCTGGCTCCAAATCAGCTGCAAAATAACGCGACTCAATCGCAAGCTCCAAAGTATCATCGCTTTTATCACCGTTTTCGACAAAAAGCTTAACACCATTGTCTGTTGCTGGATTATGCGAAGCCGTAATCATGATACCGCCCTCATAATCGCTCTGCTCGAGAATCTTCGAGATAGCTGGGGTTGGCAAAATACCAAGGTCTTTTACCTTAATGCCACCCTCTTCTAAACCAGCCGTCAAAGACTCCTTCATCCAGAGACCACTCAAGCGAGTATCGCGCGCCATCAAGAATTCTTTCGCCTGCATTTCACCCGCAATGGCGGAACCTAAAGTTTTTAAAACATTCGGACGTAGTGGAAAATCTCCAACCTTCGCACGAATACCGTCAGTTTCACCGAAAATTTTCTTCGTCATATTTCTCCCTGTTTACTCTATCCTACCTATTTTTTCGCAATCCGCCAAGACCGCAAAATGTATACAGTTTATAAATTTCACAACATAAAATATCTATAAAAATCGCTTCTACCCCTGTTATTTTTGTACAAAGTTTTTATACAAAATCTATTGACATACGCGTTCAAACCGCTTATATTAATAGTAGCTTTTGTGATTATTCGCAAATTACAAAAGCCGCACTATTTCAAAAACAAACATCATACAAACATCAAACAGCGGGAGTTTCGGTTCGATTGTGGCAATAATTAGCTCTCAAGGCCACAAAAATAACTGAACTGGAGCTTCCGCAAAACTCTTAAAACAAAATCTCAAAATAAATCTCAAAAACAAAAAATAGCTCCCCCGCTCAAGGGGGTTATTTTTTGTTTTTAAACAAATTCGAACGCACCCTCACATATTCTTCCCTCATTACATGTTCATTTACTTGCCAAATTGGCAAGATTTGTCAGGCAAACCCATATCGAGATAGCGTATAAACTTTCCAAAACGGCAAGCAAATGCACATGTCTCCGATTAGCGATAATACCGGACATCCAATTACCTATAATGATCGTAAAAAGCTAGACGTCTTCACTTCTTCGAGCCATAAACAATTATATAATCACCCCTGCAACATTATACTCATGCTTGGATTATCTATAATAATCATAAATAATCAATCATTATGAGAAGATTTCCACCAAACAGAAGCCTAAATCGCTATCTTTTAGACGAAAATATCTATTTAAACGGTAAACAAATACGAGAATTGTTAGATATTAGCGAGTCCTGCTTCAGTAAACAATTAAAACAAGTCTTAACTATCCCCGGTTGTCAAACAGAACGCATGCGTACCATATACATTAATCCAAAAAGAAAACCACACGAACACCGATATCTAAAACATTACAATTTGAACACAATCGTAGCAATTGCCTACCGAATAAACAATAAATCTTGCCGAGAATTCCTTGAAAACTACCACCGAGTCTTACTTAGACTACACCTTCGCATCGTCGGACCAACTTATCAAATCCCCACAATCCTTGCAGCCTATGAATTCCAAGCCTATGCCAATCTATATACACCCCACCTCATAACCGATCTACTTGATTAAGCAACAAAAATCCACTGGCCTAGCCAGTGGTTTTACGCCACAACAAAAATCCACCCTTTCGGGTGGTTCTTGCTTTAACAATTTAATTGTGCAATTACAAACATCGTAGTATCTGTAATGTAAAGCTTTATGTTGTGGCTTCCGAAGAAGCTTAAGTAATAGATTAAGCTTAAGACCTATTACCACAACCGACCTAGATACATGCATCATTGCTGATTCATGCTCTTATTCTCCCTAGAAAGGAGGTAATCCATCCGCACGTTCTCGTACGGATGCCTTGTTACGACTTAACCC
>JAFONX010000008.1 GCA_017418275.1 Candidatus Saccharimonadota bacterium
TGATACACTGATTAAAATCTAGAAAAGAGGAACTATGAATACGCTTTGGGTTGTCATAGCTCTTGTTGTTGGTATCGCGGTGGGCGCGGGTATTTTTGCCATCTATAACAAGAGCAAGGAACGTGGTGGTCAAAACAAGGCAGACGAAATTATTCGCAAAGCGAAGCATGAAGCGTCCGAACTTGTCTTGAACGCCAAAAAGGAGGCAACAAAACTCACGGATCAGGCTAACCGTGAAGAGTCTGAACGTCGCAAAGAGTGGCAAAAAACCGAAAAACGCCTCACGGAGCGCGAAGATGCTTTGGATAAAAAGCTCGATCAGCTAGATAAGCGTTCAGAAAAGCTTCGCCAGGAAGAGACTGAGCTCGAGGATCTCAAGGGCGAAATCCGTGACGTACGTGACAAGGCTCAGGCTAAGCTTGAGAAAATCGCTGGTCTTACTAAAGAAGAGGCATACGACAAGCTCGTCAAAATGGTCGAAAAAGACACAAAGAAAGACCTCGCGAATCTGATTATCAAACAACAAAACGCCCTCAATGATTCCGTCGATGAAACGGTCGAGGCAATTTTGCTGACCGCGATGGAGCGCATGAGTAGCGAGGTTACGGCTGACCGTACTGTCACTAGTATTAAACTTCCTGATGACGACATGAAGGGCCGCATCATTGGTAAAGAGGGGCGCAACATTCAGGCCTTGCAACATGCAACCGGCGTCGACGTTTTGGTGGATGATACTCCGGGCATGGTAGTGCTTAGTTCTTTTGATCCGATTCGTCGTCAGGTAACACGTTATGCGCTGGAGCGCCTTATGAAAGATGGTCGCATTAATCCGGCTAGTATCGAAGAAGCTGTTGCTAAGGCGGAGCGCGAAATCGAAAAGGAAGTAGTTCGCGCAGGCGAAGACGCCGCACGCGAAGTCGGCGTCATTGGTATCCCACGCGAAATTTTGCACTTGCTTGGCGAATTGAAGTTCCGCACAAGCTACGGCCAGAATGTGCTTTTGCACTCGGTCGAAATGGCGCATATGGCAGGTATGATTGCTGAGGAAATTGGAGCTGATGTCAATATTGCTAAGACTGCTACTCTTATGCACGACATGGGTAAAGCTGTCACGCACAAGATCGAGGGCAAGCATGCTGAGATCGGTGCAGAGCTAGCGCGTAAATATGGTATGGATGAAAGAATTGTCCACGCCATCGCAGCACATCATGACGATATCGAGCCAACCACGCCAGAAGCAATCATCGTAAAGATTTGCGACGCAGTTTCAGCCGCTCGTCCAGGTGCACGCAACGTCTCTGCCGAAAACTTTGCCGAGCGCATGCGCGGTCTCGAAAACGTCGCAACCAGCTTCCCTGGTATTGACAAGGCTTACGCGATTTCGGCCGGTCGCGAAATTCGTGTAATTGTCTCGCCCAAAGCTGTAGATGATCTTACGGCGCTCAAGCTTGCGCGCGATATTGCCAACAAGATTGAGGCTACAATGCAGTATCCTGGTGTCGTAAAAGTGAACGTGATTCGCGAAACACGCGCGATTGAATACGCCAAATAGCAAAACTAAAATCCCGTCAAAAAATGGCGGGATTTTTTGTGGCCCAAGAGAAGACCTAATGAGACGAATTATTTTGCTTATGCTAAAATAGATGTAAGATGTCAGAATTAGGTTCAAATCAAGGTCAAGATGAAAACAAAAATGGTCCAGTTTTTGACTCGTCAAAACTGAACAAAGAACAAACGACCGAACATTTTACAAATGTTAAGGACGTTGAGGATCGTGCTAAAGCGGCAGAAAAAGCAAAGAAAGAAGCCGAAAAATCGGCAAACGAAGCACATGAGAAAAGCGTGCGCGAAGCGGCAAAGTTGCAGCAAAAAGCCGAAAAAACACCAAACAAAACTTCGGGCGCATCCGCAAGAAAGCGAAAATGGATTTTTGCTATTATTATCGCGGCAGTTATTCTAGCGACAATTGGTATTGTTTATTATGTCTCTAATTTTGGCAAATCAAGTGAAGAGCTAGCTGAGAAGAAAGTAGAATCTTTTAAAGAAAGTTGTAGCGGTGAAACTCTCGAATCTGGCTATTGTCTTGAAGCGATTGAAGATTTTGAGGATTATATCAGAAACGAGAGAAACCTCGATACGAAGGTAGTCCTTCTGGGAGAATATGAAGAATACGTAATGAGAGAATTCGGTAATGCCGGTAGGGTAAAAGATTTCTTGGACGACAATATTTCTGGCGATTATACTGAACGAAACAAAGAAGATCTCTGCGATATTTATAAGGATTTGTATTATAAAGTACATGACTGGGAGGAATATGTTAAAGATTGCGAACTCTAAAATGAGACATGGTGCTGCTTTTGCTATAACGCTGCTTGCTGGAGTTGCATTAATCAACAATTCGGCGCATGGTATTACGCAAGATGTTTCCGGTGATGCTGATTTCTGCAATAATTCTGGTCTTGCGTTTCAGTATGGACGTGAAGATTATGCGACGGTCTGTCAGTCCACTGGCGATGGGTATAGGCTATCTCAGTGGGTGTATTATTCGGTCGAGACGGAGCATTTGCCGACAGAAAAAGTTAATGGGAAAGATGTTTCTTATATCCCGGCTATCGGTCCCGCCTTTTCCTATTGGGAGAATGGCAAAGAAACGGGCAATGGCATTACTGGCGAACGGGCAGCTCAGGATGGGTGGCTAAAAGTCGACGCTGATATGTCTAACTGTATTGTTGAAAATGGTGGTTTCTGGAGGAGGGGTTATTTCCAATATAAAGAATCGCCTTCGCCGACGTGGACCGCGTCTATTACGTATAAAGATAAAACTTTAAGCGCGTATCAAAAAGGTATTGCGCCGATAGGTTTTACGGGTAAAACCGACGCCACCGAAGTAGCAAAAAATTATATTTCGGACGGCTTTATACTTAATGGCAATACGCATAGTTTTAAGCTTGGGCAGCAAATTCTTTATTGGAGGGAGCTAAACAAGGGCGCAGACAAAAATCAAGCTTGGGCTTCGATAGATACGAGTAAAGGATGGATAGATGATGGGAAGGCCGAAGAATTGCTTCAGAGTTTTCCGAAGAAAAAGGGAAACCCTGAACATTTAAAAAATACCGAATATATTTTTCCTGGTGGCGACAAGGAATTTACGGCTCTATTCTGCTATTCGGACGGATCTCCCTATAACGGAATGGTTAAAATCGGAAACAGCGCTTCTTCTTTTGCCTACCACAAGAAAAAATATGGTAGTGCGTCTGAAAAGGGCGAAAATGGCAAAGTGGGCGACAATACAATTAATCTCGGCGTAGTACATGTTCAGGAATATGTGCCAGGCTATGTGTTTATGGGATTATCTAAGGATTCTGATAAGTCTGGACGTACTAGCTACGAGGCGACCATGACATTGGATGGCGCTATTAAATACTCATACAAGGGAACAAAATGGGAGAGCGCCGATAGTGCTCATTCGAATAGTACTGAAAGTAATGTTTCTTCTGATGCAAGGCCAAAATTTACTCTTCATGAAGGTGATAATAAAATTTGTATCAATCTCAAATATAAAGAGAAACAAGGTGATAGCTCCAATCAGGAACTGCAAGCCTGTGGGGTGGTGAAGTATGAGCCTGCGACCGCGGATGTATACTCGGATACCCTAGGTACAATAGAATCTAAATACTTAGCTTCAGATAATACGAAGACTAACTACTCGTCTCATGAGGCGGGTGACGCAGATAGAGATATAACTTTTGATCCAGTCAAAGTCAATGCTGGTCCTATAAAACTTACTTGGTCTAACTATTTGGGCTATAAGAATCTCACGGGTACAACGCCAGTAAAAACAAATTACAGCATCAATAACTCCTTATTAGGTCAGAATGCTACGATTAATGCCTACTCTTCCTCAGGCAGTAGTGGTCCTGCAATTTCTGCGTATACTTATGAAACGAATACGATAGAAACCGGTGCTTTCCCGGGTGAAACGCATACGGAATGGAGAAGCATCTATCATCCGTCTAAAGTTACTCCAAGCACTGGTGCGGCTGCTGCTGGCGCTGAAACTAAGAAGTCTTAAGTTGTGCTCAAACTTCGTGCTGACGATCTTCAATGTGGTTATGATGACGCTCATATGTACAATATTGGCGTAGATAATGCGAAAGATTATCTTTGGCTCTCGATGCGACGTGAAGACAATGCAAAAGTGACAGTCGGCTCAGGCATGAACGATCAGGCAAACATGTGGCTTAACCCGGCTAATCGTATTCAAATCACTCAGACTGCCTGCTTCGGTAGCCAAATTGGTATAGACGCTAGGGATAGAGGTGATGGCAAGAATAGATGGGTTCTCAATCCATGGACTGATATAGAAGACCATGTTAATAATACGGTGTTTAGTCTTGGTGGTGCTGGTTACGCTGCCATTAGAAACACGAATGCCTTTACGCATGAAGGTTCTGCGAGCTCTATTAGTTCTCAAGGCGGAAGCTCTTTCTATGCTTCTGAGGTTGGCAGTAAACCGACAGATCGTATCAGTAAAGGATATAAGCTCGAAGCGACCTCAAATGAGGGGGCAAAATCAATAGGTAATCTCGGTAAAAATTTACAACTAACATTCTCTAGCCCTGATGGTCAAAGCGCGAGTATTAATGCGAAAATCCCTTACAACTATATTCTTGAGCCGAAAGTCTCGATTGGTAGTAGTGGTATTGTGACACTGGGCAACTCGAGTACCTTCACGATCACAATTAATAATAATGACACGCGCACTAACGAAAAAGTTCAATCTACGCCTTATCATACGAATGTCAAACCAAACACGAGTGCTAGATATCTAAAATTTGCTGCGAATACAGAAACGACTACGCCAGAGTTGCTGCAAAGCATAAATGGGATGTTTATTCCTGGTGACCATACCGGCGATATTGCAATCGCTACTGGCCTGAGTGATATTAAGAACCCTGAAAGTGGCACAATTAGCGGACTACTCCCGAGTGGCGCCATAAAAAGTTCGGAACAATCCATTAAGGTTTCTTCAGATATCGCCGAAGATGGCTACAACAAAATCTGCGTAGCGCTCGCAGTATATCCGGCTGATAGCCACAATAGTACGGACCCAGTAATAAATGACGACGATCAATCCGCTGCGCTGACGGATGGATTCGGTGGAGCCTTTACGCGCATTTCGGTCGCTTGTAAGACTGTTGGTAAATTCCCAAGCGCCAGTGTCGAGGGTAACGGAATCGTCACGGGTAGTATCATCACTGGTTCTCATACTGAATATGGCGGACGAAGCTTTGGCTCCTGGACAGAGTATGGTCTTGTTGCGAATAGCGTCGTAAATATCGCGAGCGGCGCAAGCTCTGCCTACGATAATCCGCAAACTTCACGCAATGCGTCCGTGTCATACGATGGGGCTGGCCTTAAAATTGGCGACTTTGATTCAATTCAGACCCTTGGCAATATGAATAGTGGAATTGGCGCACGTAATGATGCCAAGGTATACGCTGCACAGGCTCGGACCTATGCAAATAACGTCATAGCGACATTCTTTACAGGCGAAGCGTCTTCTACGTGTGTGCTGGGTTCTAGCTATGATGGCTGTTCGACTTTTGTAAATGCAAACTATAATGACGATGTAGTTATAAATTCGGCTTTTGCAGGAACTATTAACGATGCGGCTAATAACGGTCATGTGATCATTTATTCGAAGCGTAACATTAAAATCTCAAATGCAGTGACAGAACTAAACGCCACTCTCATTGCGGATGGTAAGGTAGACACCTGCGAAGAAGCTGATCAAGGCGGAGATAATGAACAGCTCCTATATAATTGTTCGAATAGTCTTTTCATCAATGGTATCGTCTATTCTGAAAAGTCGATTGCGCTCGATCGTATCTATGGTGGTGGTAGTGTTAATGGAATGAACCTAGACGCGAATACGCTTATGCAACGCGCTGAAATCTTGAACTATGATCCAAAGATTGTAAGATGGAGTTACGATTACAAGCGTCAGACGCAGCCGCTCACGACAACTTATATCGAGGAGCTTTCGACTAGGTACTAGCGTCTAGATATCTTTAGAAATACTAGCCATGAATGTATGGCTAGTATTTTGCCCCTAAAATTATCCTTATGTTTATGCTAAAATAAGCATAAGATGTCAGAATTAGGTTCAAAAGAAGGTCAAGGTCAGGACGAAAAAACTCCATTTTTCGACTCCTCAAAAATCTCAGATAAAAAAGCCACGGAGCACTTCGCAAACGTCGAAGGTGCTGCAGAACGAGCTAAACAAGCCGAACGTGCACGGATTGCTGCCGAAAAAGAAGCGCGCGAAGTTCACGCCGCAGATATACGAGCTGCCTCGGAGCAGATGAAAAAAGCGCAAAAAGCCGAGAAAACATCAAATAAAGCTTCGGGTGTATTTGCGGGGAATCATAAGTGGCTTTTTATTATTATTCTGCTAGTAGCTATTCTAGCGACGGTTGGTATTGTTTACTACTTTGCTAGTACTAGCAAAACTAAGGAAGAACAAGTTGAAGAAAAAGTAGAATCATTCAAAGAGAACTGCAATAGTGAAATTCGTGAAAACGAATATTGTTTTGATGCGCTTGATGATTTCGAGGCGTACATTAGTAATGAAAAAAATCTTGATGCAAAAGTTATCCTTCTGAAAAATTACGAAGAATATGTCATGAGTGAATTTGGCGATGCTGGTAGAGTAAAGGATTTCTTGGACGAAAATATTTCTGGCGATTATACTGAACGGAACAAAGAAGACCTCTGTGGGATTTACAAAGATTTGTATTATGAATCAGATAACTGGGAGGAATATGTTAAAGATTGTGAACTCTAAACCCAGTGTTGCGATATTGATAATACTGGGGCTGTCTGCAGTTACGTTATGCAGCTGTCGGACAGTTGTTTATGGTGAAACGCAGGAAGAATATGCGAGTTCGACTCGATGCTCTGAGCCAAGTGTGAGTTTTAATCTTGACACTTCTGATGTTTGCCAATCAAATATCGGAATGGCGTATAGGTATTCAAGGTGGGTTTATTATACTATTGATAAAAAATACCTGCCCAAAGGAGACGACGGTAAGGAATATATTCCACCGATCGGAATTTCGAACGGAGACGTTGGTATAGTATATGGCGACTCTACGACAAACAGCGCCTTGGGTGGTTGGCTAACTGTAGACCCTTCAATGTCTGATTGTATTATAGAAAATGGCGGCTTTTGGAGGAGAGGCTATTTTCAGTATAAAGAAGGTCTATTTCAGGAAAGAAGCTATAATGGAAAAACATTTGGTGCAACACAAGAGGGTATTGCGCCAATCGGGTTTACAGGGAGATCTAGTGATAATATTCATAAAGAATTTGATGTCGGTTGGAATGATTCGAGCCATTCTCTTGGCGAGAAGTATCCAGAAGAATTTACGGTTAATGGGGTAAAAAAGAGGTTTGAGCTTGGGCGACAGACGCTGTATTATGGCAAAAATACTGACGTATGGGCTAAGATGGACAAGACTAAGGGAATGATAGGGGATAGCGAAGCCGAGGGGTTGTACAAGAAATTTAGCGGCGATTCTAAAGGTTTTGATTATGGGGATTACTTTCTAAGCGATTATGATGCTGGTCTTTCGGGCAATCTATATGACGGCGGTGCAGGAAACGCGACTGTTCTATTTTGTTATTCGGAGCGCTCTCCGTTCAATGGCGAAGTTAAAATTGGTAGCAGTAATGCTTCATATGCTTATGAAAAGAAAAAACATGGCGAGGCGGCTAAATATGGTATAGAAAACGGTAACGGCTATAATAACAGCAAAGCGATTGATTTAGGTGAAGTGAATACTCAGGATTACACACTAGGCTTTGCGTATATAGGGGTTACCAAGGACGACAACAAAAAATCTGGAAAAACGAGTTATAAGGCAAATATAACCCAAGATGGGTACATAAAGTATGCGTATAACGGAAAGGATTGGGTTGAGAGCACACGAGAAGACGACGGGAGAGAGATAAAAAATAATTTTTCAGCTACAAAAGCGCCTAAATTCACGCTACACGAAGGAAGAAATACACTTTGTATTCAGCTTAGATATAAAGAAAACGATAGCGATAAAAACTATCAGCTATTGCAAGCTTGTGCGTCCGTGAATCTCAATCCTGCGACTGCAGTAGTAAAATCAGACACCTTAGGTATAATACAATCCAAAGACTTGGCTTCTGGCGGAGGGAATGGAATGTATTCTTCTCATGCGAATGGTAAGGAAGATGATAAACTAACTTTTAATTCCATTAAAGTTAATCCTGGTCCTATGGATATTACTTGGAAGCACTATTTAGGATATAAAGAACTCACTGGTTGGAATGCCTCAACGGTAAAAACGAAATATGGAGTCGTGAATGATGGGTCGTGGCGCGCTAGCCCGGCAATAATCAAAAAATATCAGGTGCCTGCAATTCCTGGCGGGTATAATTTAGAGGAATTCACGGCGCACACTGGCGTATTTCCGGGCGAAACGCGTGAAGAGAAAAGATCTATCTATCATCCAATTAAGGTTCGCCCAGGTACCGGCGATTCTGCTTCTGATAGCAATGATTATTCCTCTGTTACTCTCAATATTTACGCCGACGATCTTCGATGCGGTCTCGATAATGCCCATATGTATAATATCGGCGTGAATCACCCGGATGATTATTTCTGGCTTTCAATGCAGCGCGGAGATAGTAATAAGGTAACAGTCGGTTCTGGCATGGCTTCTCGGGCAAACTTGTGGTTTAACCCATCCGACCAGATGCGAGTCACTCAAGTGGCTTGTTTCGGTAGACAAATATTGGTGGACTCTAAGGATAGACTGAATAAATGGACTACTAATCCTTGGGAAATTAACGGAGCGACTCTAGACAATCATGCGGCTAATACGATGTTTAGACTTGGCGGCGATGGTCATGACGCTATTAAGAATACGGGAGTTTTTACAAATAAGAGTGCTGCGAA
Source organism: Candidatus Saccharimonadota bacterium (assembly GCA_017418275.1). Taxonomy (GTDB): domain Bacteria; phylum Patescibacteriota; class Saccharimonadia; order Saccharimonadales; family Saccharimonadaceae; genus UBA2834. The sequence goes on from JAFONX010000008.1 coordinate 8,999, forward strand.
CTATGTGGGATCTCACGGTGGAAGCTCTTTGTGGGCTTCCGAGATTGGTGGCACATCATCTACGCCGTCCGTGCGTATCAGTAAGGGCTATAAACTTGAAGCAACATCAGAGACTAAGCAAATTAGTAACCTTGGCGAAGATTTGCAACTTACATTCTATAATCCTGGGGAGAGTCAAAGCGCCAGTATTAATGCCAAGGTTCCTTACAACTATTATCTTGATTTGTCTTTCTCTGGTTCCGACGGCTCGACCATCCTTGATGGCGTAACTTCATTTAAACCAAAGGTTACAAATGAAGGTCGCGATAATGCACAGCTCTGCGCTGGTCGTGAGAGCACCTGTAGCGCTGCAAGTATAGGTACGAGTACTAGAACAACGCATGCTGCTACGCTTATCTTTTCGGTAGACGACTCGTTCACTTACGAAGCATTAAAAAACAGCTTCGACTTCGCGGTTGATGGCAATAATACTACAGAACGTGGCATTCTCAATAGTGTCAAATCAAGGCTTGGTAACGCCATAAATGTGATTGATGGCTCTTATTTCTCATATAAGGATTCTGGCAAAAAAGCAATAAGTACGAATGGGTATTGGAAGCTCAACAATCCTACTACGGTCGATTCGCGAGATTATCCTGTCGGCACGAAGATTTGTGGTGTCGTAGCGGCCTATCCAGCAGATAGCCATAATACTGGCGATGGCAGAGCGATTGATGACGATGCTCAGATCGCTGCATTTAATAGTTATGGAGGAATCTTTAAAACCAAATTCAATATCAGCTGCCGCACCGTAGCTAAGCGTCAAACAATGAGCGTTGAAGGTAATGGTATTACTGCGCTCGGTCTAGTAAAATCGAGCAGGGTCTATTATGGTACGCAGAATAGAATCTTTGGAAGCTGGTCGGAATACCAGATAATTGCCAGTGGTAGCGATGGGAAGAGTGCCTCGTCTGGTGCGGTTACGGCTTATGGCCTTGATGGCACAGGTGGCACTACTGAAACATTTGCTACGAAAGCTGCCGATACGTCCTCGATATCTGGGAATGGTGAGTATACGTTACTTTTTCCTCAGTCTTTGGGTAATACGAAAGGAGATCCATATGCTCCATACGAGGCAAAAATTAATTGGCAGTACTCCGAAAACCTCATAAGCCTCATCAAGAATAAATATGTCAGCTCAAATGGTTCTTGTGTGGATATTACGGAAAATAGAAGAGCATTGAGGTGCTTTACTGGCGACCAAAGCTTAGGAAATAGCCAGGTTAGTATTGCGGATATGGATACAATTGTAATTTATAGTAGCGGAAAGCTGACAATTACTGAAAATCTTTCAATTCCGGACACTTCAAGACAGCTAATTATTATCGCAAAGAGTATTGAAATTGCGAACAACGTTAATGAAGTAAACGCCTGGTTGATTGTAGATGGCGGAGAGTTTAACACTTGCGCCGGTCATATCATCGACCAACCGAATCATCCGGAAAATCCAAATAGCTATGGTAATATGGAGTTATTGCAAGAGTGCTATAATAACCTCAAGATAAACGGTCCGGTAATCTTGAAGACTGGAAAGGCTTCGGGGCATAATATGATTCAGCTACCGCGTACCTTTGGCGGTGGTTCGAAGCCTGACGGCGACAGCTTTGTTCGTGCGCCAGAAACCTATGTCCAACGTGCAGAAGTCTTTAACTATGATCCGGAAATTGTAGAATGGGCGTACAATGAGTCGAGAAAAGAGCCGCAGATTGTGACGACCTATACCGAGTCATTGACACCAAGGCTTTAAAGAAAAATAGAGAGGGCAACCTCTCTATTTTTAGTTCAAAATTTGCTTGAGTAGCTTTAACATTTTAAAATGCTAATGTATAATAATAATATGACGAAAAAGGCGAAGAATAAGCGCGTCTCAATTTTGAAAGGAATAAATAAATTCGCCGTAGGTTTCACGATTATCGAAACCATGCTTTTTCTTGCAATTGCCGGTCTGATTTTCGCCGGTATCGTGGCTAGTACGAATGGAGCTATACGTCAGCAACGCTATAAGGATGCTGTCCAGAGTTTTGCAGATGATTTACGTGATCTCTATTCTCTTGCTGAGAATACTCAGGTACTAGACTATGGTGGCGGTACGGCAAAATGCGGTAATGAAAGTGCATCTGAAAGTGGTCGCGGGCGTAGTAACTGCTCGGTGTATGGAATTTTTGCCACAATTTCGTCATTGACTGATGGCGAAAAAAACATGGAAGCGCGTTGGGTGGTCGGTAGAGACCAAGCATTAATAAATGAGACGAGCGGAGATACTGCGTTTATGGGGAAAGCTGAAGTAAGTACTGAATTTATAGTTGAAGGCGGGGACGGTACTCTTAAGCCGCCTATTACGGCCAAAAGCCGTGATGTTCTATGGGGTGCTGACGTGGGTCTTGCCTGCGATACTATTACTAATTCGATTACTAAGTCAAACGTGTGCGATGTGGGTAAGAAGCTATCGAAGAATAATTTTGTCGTTTTTCTTTTTATCTATCGCTCGCCAATTACGGGTTCTGTTAATACGCTGACGGGTACTTTCGAAAAGAATAAGCATGCTATTGTTAAAGACGGAAGAAATATATGGGACAATATTGAAACTCTGAGCCATAGTGATGTTAGTCTCTGCGTGACTACTGGCGCCGGTATGGGTGGTAAAAACGGACTACGTATGATTACAATTGATGGTAAGGGTAGTAACTCTAATGCGGTCCGTTTAATCGAGGCGGATTCGGACGAGAATAAGTGTAATTAGGGTATTTGGTAAGATATGAAAGCAAAGAAAACAAAAGTGACACTCTATGGCGATACAATTGTGGAGGCAGTGGTTGCAATTGCAATCTACTCGATTGTTGCTGTGCTGTCTCTTAGCTTGATGAGCAGTGGCATATCGACTGCACAGCGCAACCTAGAGAGCACTATGAGCCGTGCAGTAATCGATTCCGAATCCGAACTGTTGCGCTATTATTATGAATCTTATCTTGCGTCGCAAAGTAATAAAAATGACGATGCTAGATATGCTGCGATATGGAAAAAAATAAAGCCAAAAGACGACAGCACTACAGTCGAACCAAGCGAATTGTATTACAATGAACCGGATGGCGAAGAAAATAATACTTGTGACGATTTGATTAATCATGATAAAGCACGGCTAGGGGCTATACAAGGAAGTGGCGCCATTAGCATTTATGCTCTTTCGGGTAGAGGTGCACTTTCTACATTTAAGAAAAACATCAACTATTACGGCATTGGAAAGATGAATAATAATACTGCTTATGAGAGCCTTCAATTTTTTGATCAAATCATTGCCGCGCCATTATATCCACGCCTGACCTATAAAAACATGAGTATTAGCGGTAATACGATAGGAATTGTACCGAAGGATACTGCTACAGATTTTCTGGGTGGCGCTGGTGGCAAGGCTGATGGCGAAGAATACTATCAGTCTAGAGTGTCTTATCGAGCTGAGGGTGTTTGGATTTTTCCAAAAAGAACAGATAAAGGCTACGATTTTTATGTGCGCACATGTTGGAACCCTGTGGGCTCCAACACGCCGTCGACTTTTATGAGTGTTGTGAGGTTATATGATGCAGGGGTGTAATAAAGAAAACTCAAAAAAGAACGGCTTCACGCTGATTGAATTAATGCTTGCAGTTGCCTTCTTAGGCACACTGCTGCTATCCGTCGCGATGCTTGCGATGCGTCTGATAGATATGTATACTAAGGGCTCGACGATGCGTGCCGTGAATTCTATCGGTGGCGCTATTGTTGACGATATGCGCACGAGTATTACGTCTTCTAGTAATTGGACAAACCATATTGAAGACTTTGTGATAAACAGTGAGGGGATAGATAAAGCAAAAGAGGCCGAACGACAATATTTCAGGCTTCATTATTATAAGACTGATGAAGTTGAAGGTAAAGAATTTGTGGATTATGGTGCGTTTTGCACAAACTCGTATACCTATGTCTTCAATTATCAGGCGGCCATGCTAAGATATCGCGAAGGCGCAACCGATGGTTTTATAAAAATTGGTACGTCTACTAGTCAGCGTCCTTATGGTCTTGCGCGTATCAAAGATCCTGGTTGTAGTCAGTTTAATCTATTCATGATGAGTAAGGATGAGTTCGAGTCGTATCAAAAATCTTCGTCAACTGGTGGCACGCCTGATTCGTATGACGATAGTAAAGTAATGTACGGCGAAAACGACTACTTTGAAGTATCGAACCTTGATAAGGAGGTTACAATTTTACTTGATGGTGGCAAAAGCGACGATAGTACTGATCTCCAACTCTACGACTTTTCGATTATGTCGGCAACCCAGAGTAATGTCACGGAGCAGGCAATTTACGATATAGCCTTCGTATTAGGTACAACGCGTGGCGGTATTAACATTAATAGTACAAACAACTATTGCCAGAAAAATAGTGATGCTATAAAAAATGAAGACTACGCGGAGGCGTATGCTAACAACAGTGTTAATTATTGTTCGGTGAATCGATTTGAATTTGTGGCAAGACAAACAGGAGGCAAGTAATTAATGGAGGTAAAAATGTCCAAAGAACAAAAAACTAAACAGGGTGTGGCGGCGATATATGTTGTAGTATTTACAACAATGCTTATCGGTATTATTACACTGAGTTTTTTGCGAATTATGCTTTCTGAGTCTGGTCGTACCTTGAACGATACATTGTCTGACTCCGCTTACAACTCGGCGCTAGCGGGTGTAGAGGATGCAAAATATATCATTTCGCAATACGAAAAGAAGGCTGCAAGTGGTGAATCTTCGGGAAGTAATGCATTTATGAGTGCGATTGAGTCTGGCTCTGACGACTGTGATATTATTTCGAAGTCTATGGCTAGTCTTAGGGGCGATCCTGAGCCGGAGGGGGGTGAGGAGTCGTTTGGTACCGGTGACGCTCGTACCGATCAGGATCAAGCCTACACTTGTGTAAAAATTAGGCTTTCGGGCGATTTTAAGGGCACACTTTCCGCAAATAATCCAACCCTAGTTGTTCCTTTGAGGCCTAGCGGCAAGGGAGTCCAACAAGCTACATTTGTGGATGGCATTGAAATTACTTGGACTATGGAATCGAGTACTACGGGAACTGGCACTGCGGGCTATCCTTTGTCAGAGCTTAGCGGTGATTTTGAGGGTCGCTCGGGTGGTTCTGGTAGTGTAGGCGGTATCGTGAACAACATGAAGGCGCTAAAAAACGATGCAGAACATAAAGTATTAGGTCAGAAAGGCATTAATCATGATGATGATATCGCAGCTATGAATGGCATGAGAGTAATGCTCGTGCAGTCGCCTTATGGAGATACTAATCCATACTATTATGCCTCGGTTGGCGACTCAACGAACCGTGGTACCTTAATGCTTTTATCTTCGACCAAAACTGGCGTTAATGAAATTGGCTATCATCTCCCCACTGGACATAAAAACCCATTTGTAGAATCTGCGGATAAAACCTTGAATGCGCCTTTGTCTGTAAAATGCGAAGATACTTGTAGCGTAAAAATTAAGCTTCCTAGACCAGTCGGTAGCTACGATCGTGATCCGAATAACTTCTTCCTAGTATTAAATCAGCTCTATTCAGAACCAGCCATCAAGGTGACGGTCAAGATGCTCGATGAGAAAGGGGAAAATATTGATTTCTTCAATGTTCAGCCGATTATCGATTCAACCGGTCGTTCTGGTGACCTCTTCCGCCGTGTCGAAGCGCGTGTTGGCACGGATAACGGCGCATCACTCCTTCCGACTGCAGAACTCAGCTCGAACAGCACAATCGATAAGAGCTTCTATGTGACAAAGAACTGCATTAGCGGCACTACGCAATGTAATCATTAATAACAAAAAAAGAGATTGCCAAACGCAGTCTCTTTTTTGTGTTCTAAATGTCTAATATAAAAATTCCCCAAAATGGGGGAGGAATATCTTTTGTGGTCCCCGAGGCAGGACTTGAACCTGTACGCCATTGCTGGCACTAGCACCTGAAGCTAGCGCGTCTGCCAATTCCGCCACTCGGGGATATTCTTATTATAACAGATAAGCCCAAAATCGTAAGCTGGCATCAATGAGTGAATGGCTTTCTCTGTCGAGCTTGCGCGTCTGCCCGTGCTATAATAAAAGATATGAAACACTTCTATACGGACGGCTCGGCAATTCCTAATCCCGGTGATGGCGGTTTCGCAGTAATTCTTGATGATAGACCAGTAGCGCTTGGCAGCGAGAAAAATTCCACCAACATTCGTATGGAAGCGCAGGCGCTTATAGCTGCTTTTAACCTTTCTGAACCCGGTGATGTTATTACTACGGATAGCGAATTCTGGATTAATGTTGTTACAAAGTGGGCTCCGGGTTGGGAGCGTAATGGCTGGACGAAGAAGAATGGCGAAATAAAGAACCTCGACCTTGTTCAGGCTCTCTATATAGCATTTAAGGCTCATCCGGATACTAAGCTCGAATGGACGCGTGGTCATGTTGGCACGAAGGGAAATGAGCTAGCCGACGAATGGGCTAATAAGGCTCGTGCTGGTGCAAAGATTATTAATGGCGAAGTAATTGTGGGCGGTGAGCCCGTAAAATTCTAGGGGTAAAATGAGAAAAGTTATTGTTAAAACAAAATTACATAATCGACAAAACCTCCTAATGGTTTTAAATGAAATCGGTTTTAATTTTGAGCCATCCTATTGGCAAAACGATCGTATTTTTGTGCCAAAGAATTATAATCGCGAACATGCTAGCCCGCGTCTTTCTCTCCGTACCGTGGTTCGTCGTGACGGCAAGACGATTTACGCACTTGTGATGCGTCAGCATTTTGCCAAAGATGGTATAGATATTATTAATCGTACCGTAGTTGAGGATTATGCAGAGGCCGCGCATATTATCTATAGTCTCGGATATACTCTTCGCACAGATATCAGTCGTCGTCGTGAAGAGCTTCAGATGGGAGAATCGGTAAAGCTTTACATTGATAACATTGATGGCCTTGACGGTTATTATCTCAAGATTGAAAGCGTCCTAAGCGAAAAAGAAGACCCAGTTGCAGCTCGCCAGGATTTAATTGATACCTTCGGCGTGCTCGAACTACGGGGTGCAAGGCCAATAGAATTAACCTATGGCGAGTTACTAGAAACAGGCGCTCATGATGTCGAAGATATTCCCACGCCTGAAGACGAAGCGCGTGCAGAAATTGAGCGCATCGAAAACAGCCAATAAATTCGCAACAACAAAAACCGCCCCGAAGGGCGATTTTTTTAAAACTATTCAGCTTTTTTAGTGCTTGTTTTCTTGGCTGCTGGCTTTTTAGTAGTTGCAGCTTTCTTTGTAGTCGTAGTTTTCTTTACTGGAGCTTTTGCTGCAGTGGTTTTCTTAGCGGTTGTAGTCTTCTTTGTAGCAGCTTTTTTAGCTGGCTTAGCACCGCTGAGGCTCTTTGCAAGCTTAGCAATCTTAGCTTTGCGGCGGCTAGCGGTATTCTTCTTGATAAGACCTTTCTTGAAAGCCTTGTCGTATGCAGACTGAGCGGCAGAAACGTTCTCGGCAGTAGGGTTCTTAAGAACAGCCTTACGTGCGTTGTTGATTTCTTTCTTGATCGCTTCGTTTTTAGACTTGCGCTTGATAGCCTGGCGCGCAGCCTTCTTCGCAGATTTGATAATCGGCATTAAAATCTATTCCTTTAAATATTAGTTATACAATTAATTCCATATTATACGCTATAACTCCGGAAATGTAAAGAGATGTACAGATGTAGCAATTCGTTGTTGCGAAATATTTACACTTATGCTAATCTGAGAATATAACAGGTCAAAATAAAAAGAGAAAACAATGAAAAACAAAGAAGATACCAGAGCTGGTTCTGATATTGTGGCAGAAGTTTCGGACAGAATTCGCAACGCGAGCAATGTCTTGATTGCGCTTTCAAAAGATCCGAGCATTGATGAACTCTCTGCCGCGCTGGGCTTGTCTCTGATTTTAGATAAACTTAACAAACGTGCTACCGCCATCTTTTCTGGTAAAATTCCAAATATTATCGAGTTTTTGCAACCAGAAAAAACCTTCGAAGATAACACGGATAGCCTGCAAGACTTTATTGTCTCGCTGAATGCTGAAAAAGCTGACCACTTACGTTATAAGATAGAAGGCGAGTTTGTTAAAGTTTTCTTTACGCCATATCGCAAGGAAACAATCACCGAAAAAGACTTACAGTTTAGTCATGGCGATTATAATGTTGACCTGATCATCTCTTTGAATATTACTGAGGAGGCTCAGCTTGATGATGCACTCCGTGAATATGGTCGTATTAAGCACGACGCTAGTACGATAAACATCTCTGCGGCGGCGCCTGGTAAATTTGGTGATATTGAATGGGGTGACCCAAGCGCGTCTTCAATTTGTGAAATGGTTGTTAAGCTTGCGCTTGATGTTCAGGATCCAGACGAACCAGTGATAGAAGAAAACGTCGCTACGACTTTGCTCACGGGTATTATTGCGGCGACTAACCGCTTCTCGAACGAACGCACGAGTGCTGATACAATGTCTGTCGCTTCGAATCTTATGGTTTCTGGCGCAAATCAGCAGCTGATTGCGAAGAATATTCCAGTCGATATTCTTACGAAGCAGTCTGAACCGCAAAAAACAGAACCAGTCATCGAGGAGACTAAACCGGAAGAACCGAAGGCTGAAGTAGCGCCGGTCGAGGCGCCAAAAGAAGCTCCGGCTCCAGACGCAGAATCCAAGCCAAAAACGCCGGAAGACCCAACGAGTTTCTCTATCGAGCATAAAGCCAAGCCAGAAAAGGCGGAAGTTTCAGAAGTATCAACTGCGCCAGTCGTAGCACCTCCAGAGACACAAAAAGAAGCTGAACCAGAGCCGGAACCTGTACCGGCACCAACTCCGACTCCAGCCCCAGAGTCTGTATCGACTCCACCTTCGGCTCCAGAGCCGAAGCCTGAAGAAGCCCCTGCCGTAAAAGACGCGAAAGCCGAGACAGCACGCATTGTAGCAGAGAGTATTGCTAAGCAGGAGGCGGAAAAGGCTGCTGCTGAAGAAAAACGCCGCAAGGAAGCAGAAGAACGTAAAGCTCGCGAGGAAGAAGAGCAGGCCAAAAATAATGCTGCTAAAGAAGAAGTGATGGCAAGGGTTATCGCCGAGCATAATGAGGCGACTAAGAATGCCGGCGAGGGGAGCGCAAAGCGTGATTTGCTACAGAAAGATATGCTTCCGCCTGAACCGCCAAAAGATTATGCTAAGATGATTTCGTCTGAGCTGGATAGTGCTGGTGGTGCTGGTTATGTTCCACCTTCGGTTGATGATGCGCCAACGCTCACAAGCGAAATTAATTCGACGGCCCCAATCACAACCGCTACAACGCCTGTTGTAAATAATACAACGCCTGTTGTTGAGCCTAGGGTTGATCAAAATGGTATTTTGCCGCCACCCCCGGCCCCAGTTGGTCCATCTTTGATGCCGCCAAGCCTACCGATAATTGATGTTAGTTCTTCAGCTCCGACTACGCCGGCTCCGAAGCCAGCCACGCCGGTTGTTGAAACTGCTCCTACGGCACCAGTAAGTACGTCGCCGGTGGCTAGTCCGGCTGTAACTACGGCTCCAGTCGTAGAAGCTCCGAAAGCTGAGCCGGTTATGCCGACCATTCAGATGCCAAGCGCTCCGCAAGCGAATGCTACACCAAAGACCGCACCTACTGCTCCGGCTGCGCCTGTTGCGTCCGCTCCAGTTGCGCCTGCCTCGTTTGCGTCGTCTAACCCAACTGCGATGCCTGGTCAGACTGTACCGGCTACCTCAACTCCGACGCCGAATCCAGCGCCAGTTACGCCTGCTTCAAGCAACCCACAGGCTGATCCGGGTGCCTTCCACATCCCAGGGATGTAAAAATGATTTTAGTGTGTGACATCGACGGTACCTTTTGGCAACATTTCGATAGAAATTTCGAAATCTACAAGAAAAACGTCGCTGCTGCGAAGCGTTGGCGCGAGGCCGGTCATCAGTTAATTCTTGCTACTGGTAGGGGCATACTTAGCATGCGCCGAAGTTTTTCGGATGCTCCGGAATATGCGGACTTTCTAATTACGGATAATGGTAGTTTCACTACAGACCTGTCTTCGGGCAAACTGATTGATGAAATAGTTTTTGAGCCGCGTCAGATTGGCAAAATTACAGCCTTTGCGCGCGATTTATTTCCGGAGCGCCTCATGCTGATTAGCTATCACGGCTATTTGCAAGAATATCGCCATCCACTCGCGGCGATAGGCAAAATTCGTGCTTGGCTGCGTGATGGCGAGCTGGCTGAGAATTTATACAAGCGTCTCGAGCAAGAGTTTGGTTCTGGCACGCTTCAACTGCATGTCGAGAGAAACGCCTTGCCCTCGAGCCTTCCGTGGGTAAGCTCGGATTATAAATCTTTTGTAAATATTACACCCAAGGAGTCGGGCAAGGAACAAGCGCTAAAACGCCTAATTAAGCTGGCGAAACTAAAGGGGGATGTCTATGCATTGGGCGATGATTTGAATGATCTTGGCATGATTCAATATTTTGAAGGCTACGCGATGCGTGATTCGCATCCACGTCTTCTTGAACGGACGAGACCAGAACGGCTGGTCGAAAATCCAGCCGAGCTGATTGATAGACTCCTCGAAGAACAACAAAAATAGCCCGAAGGCTATCAGAAAAACGGAAAATGGTCGGGGCGACCCGATTCGAACGGGCGACCTCACAGTCCCGAACCGTGCGCGCTACCAGCTGCGCCACGCCCCGACTTCTGTCATTATATCATAAGTCTTTACTCTGTAACTTCCAGAGTGTATATCGTACGCCCTTATCGTGGAGTTGCAAACTGGCTTCCTCGATAATTTCTGTGCCCTCAGGTATATCTGTTGTCGAGTCTAGATCTTCGCCGACGTACCAAAAGCTCGGGGTATTCTCTTTGAATTTCTTTGAATCGTCAATGCGTCCAAAATAACTCTCTTTGAGCGGCGTCAGGGATCCCCACTGGTATTCCATTTCGTCATCAAAGAAAAGTACCGGATGCTTGTCTGTAGAATAGAAGCTTAAATTGTAAATCAAAAGTGGCGTCTTAGCGCTCACGACGACTGCGTCATCTCCTGCACTAAGCCCATCGATATTTTCATACAGTTGTTTTGTGGTTGGATATTCTCCGGTTGAAAAAATATAATTTCCATTTGAATAAAGATTGAATAGCCCAAAAACGGTCGTTACGATTAAGACGATGCTTATGGCGACATATTGACTGAGCGCAAGCCTTCGCTTTTTTGGATTCTTTTTCTTTAGTTTTTTATCAGAGTCCATCGAAATTACAAGACCGATTGTCGGCATTAGTACAATACAGGCTGCGCTATAAAGAATATACCTCGGCACAAACATTGACTTGAGGGGCGGCAAAGAAACAAGAACTAGGAGCAGAATTGGCAAAGTTGCCAAAATGCCAAGGTAACGTTGCTTCTTGAAGCTCTTCGAGACAATGTAAACGTAGGTGATAATATGAACGATGACCAATAAAGTAGTCCAGTTTGAAGCCATGCTGCCGGTGCTGTAGATTGTAAATTCCGTCCAAGCGCTTGCAAGGCTTTCGATACTAACATCCGGAATCCAAAAACCTTGTTGGACGGAATGAAACTGCGAATATAGATAAGGAGTCCATGGTACAAAAAGCAAAACAGCCAAGACATAAACAAGAAAAAGCTTTTTTCTGAAGAAATCTAATTTGTAAATCGAAAGAATATATACGAGCTGCGCGCACCAAGCGAAGGCCAAAAAATAATGCGTCCACATTCCTGTAGCAATTAGAATGGCATATATAACCCAAAAAATTTTCTTCTTGCTGTCGATTGCGACTTGCATGAAGTATGTTGCGGCAAAAAAGATAAAGAGGACGAGCGTATACATGCGCATTTCTTGACCGTAGCGCACGATAAAAGGCGAGGTTGCGAGCGCAAGGCTACCAATGAAGGCTATCTTCGTACTGTATTTATATTTCAGCCACTTGAAAGCAAAGAGGATTGCGCCTGCGCCAAGCATTGTTGAGAGGAGTCTCATCGAGAAAGCATTGAAGCCTAGAAAATGTGCCCAAACCTTGAGTAAAAAGTAGTATAGCGGCGGGTGTACATCAATGCTCGTAAAATGCACGATATCGCTAAGCTTAAAGCGCACTAGATATGCGCCGTAGGATTCATCAAACCAAATTGACTGGTTTAGGTTTGCAATGCAAAGCAAGATATAAATGAGGCCAATCAGGACTGGACCGAAAATACAGAGTGATCGTTTATGGCTCTGGAAGAAGCTTTTCATACTTTTAATTCTAGCACAGATGTGGTATAATACATTTATCGTTCGGGGTTTGGCGCAGTTGGTAGCGCGCGCGCTTTGGGAGCGCGAGGTCAGCAGTTCGAGCCTGCTAACCCCGACCATTTTTTGTGCATGAGGCCTGCGGGTCTATTTTCTTGCAAAAAGAATGGTATACTATATATATTCAGGACGACCGTCCGTTATTAAGGAGTTATTAGGAGCAATATGCCGGAATACAAAAAAACCGCAGGAAAAAAATCCAAAAAGCCAAACAAAACTGGAAATACAGTACGTTTACTTTTCTTTTGGCTTATTATTGTGGCCATAGGTGGGGTATTATTCTTGAATCTTTCCGGTACTGGCTCGGTAGCTGAAGAGCAAAAAGATCTTACGGAGATTCTCTCTTATGCTAATGACGAAAAACTTGAAACTATTACAATTCGTGGCAACGAACTCCATGTTACGCCGCGTGCCGAAACGAATTTACCGAGCATGGTTTCTCGTAAGGAAGCTGCAAGTAGTCTTTCTGAGCAGGGCTTTGCTGATGCGATTGAACAGGGCAAGGTTAATATAAAGGTCGAAGAAAACATTGATGTTCTTGGCACGATTATTGATGTTGCGATGATTGTTGTGCCGATCATCCTTGTAATTGCCTTCTTATCATACATGATGCGTCAGGCACAAAACATGAATAATCAGTCGATGGGCTTTGGTAAGGCAAAAGCTCGCCTTTACGGCAACGAAAAGAAGCGTGTGACTTTTGCAGATGTTGCTGGCAACGAAAGTGCCAAGCAGGATCTGAGCGAAATAGTCGATTTTCTCAAGGCTCCGAAGAAATACGAAAAGCTAGGCGCAAAGATCCCAAGCGGTGTTCTTCTGGCCGGTGATCCTGGTACTGGTAAAACTCTCATGGCTCGCGCCGTTGCTGGTGAAGCCGGTGTGCCTTTCTTCTCAATCTCTGGTTCTGAATTCGCTGAAATGTTTGTCGGTGTTGGCGCTTCTCGTGTACGCGATCTCTTTTCGAAGGCGAAGAAAAACGCTCCAAGCATCATCTTTATTGATGAAATTGACGCCGTGGCACACAAGCGCGATGCGCGTGGTGGTGCTGGCCGTGAAGACGAGCAGACCTTAAACCAGATTCTCGTCGAGATGGATGGTTTTGATAACGATACGGGTGTCATTGTGATTGCCGCGACGAACCGCGTAGATATGCTCGATAAGGCTCTCCTCCGCCCGGGTCGTTTCGATCGTCACGTCAACGTTACGCTTCCGGAGCGCAAAGATCGTGTCGAAATCCTCAAAGTCCACTTCAAAAACAAGCCTGTCGCAAAGGATGTAGATATTAATGCTCTTGCTGCTAAGACAGCCGGAAGTAGTGGTGCCGACCTTGCGAATATCGCCAACGAAGCCGCCATTACCGCCGCGCGCGAGAATCATAAAGAAATCACCAATGAAGATGTCACTGGTGCCTTCGAGCGTATTGCGATTGGTCCTGAGCGTAAGTCTAAGGTCATGACCGAGCAGGAACGCAAGATTACTGCTTATCACGAAGCGGGCCATGCGATTGTTGGTCATGTCTTGCCGGATTCAGACCCTGTACATAAGATTACAATTATCCCACGTGGGCATGCCGGTGGCGTCACCTGGTTCTTACCACCAGAAGATCGTAGCTATAAGAATGTTTATGAGCTGAAAGATGTCCTTGCTCGTGCGATGGGTGGTCGCGTGGCAGAATGTCTAATCTTCGGCGAAGATGGTGTGACGACCGGTGCGAGCTCAGATTTGCAGCATATTGCCGAGCTCTCACGCCAGATGGTAACAGAGGAAGGTCTCGGCGAAAAGCTTCGTGACCAAGTCTTCAACTCTGACGAGGTTAACTTCTTTGGTGACCGCGCACGTATTTATTCTGAAAAGACTTCCGAAGAAATCGATGCAGAAATCCGCACGTTGAACCGCGAAGCTCGTAAGCGTGCCGAAGCAGTCATCAAGGCTAACCGCAAGGGTCTTGATGCGCTTGCCGAAGAACTTCTTGAAAAAGAAACCCTTGACGAAACTGACGTGGCGCGCATTCTCAAAGGTGCTACCTTGCCAGCCGAAGCAAAACTTCACGAATAAAGCAAAAAGCTCCCCCCCTAGGGAGCTTTTTTGTAGCCTTAACACTTATGCTATAATTTAGCTATGACGCAACAGGCGAAAAAACTTAATCTTTTCTCACAAAAAATCCTTTTATTTGGTATCAGTGCATTTATTTTGATTATTCTTGTTACCTTTAGTGTTTTAGCTTTTCGACCAAACGCAGAGCTCATTGTGCTAGTCGCACCAAGCAAAGCTACGATTCTGCTTGATGGCAAAAAAATCCATAACGGCACACAAGCGATTCGGGCGGGCAAGCATACTCTCAAGGCTACGCTTAACGGTCTCGAGACAAAAACACAAGAGATTGAGCTTTCTGCAAACGAGACGAAATCTGTCAATCTGTATTTAACGGGCGAAAACGACGATTTTTCATACTATCTTAAAGATGAAGAAGATATTGATCTGCTTGCCATGATGGATGACGAAAAGGCGATAAAATTCGTGTCAGAATATCGTACCGCCAAGACAATTACGGAGTTGTTGCCAATTACAATTGTACAGGATTATGGTGAAGCTAGTTCGAAACTAGAACTCGGAGAAAACTGTACGCGAAGTTACTGCTTGAAGATTACAGATAGTGGTGCCGAACTAAAAGAAATGATGTTCGAAAAAATTAAATCGCTTGGCTATAATCCAGATGATTACGAAATACAATACGAGCTATTGGATGAAGAAGATGAAGACTAAAAAGCTAGTAATCAGTTTAATTCTTTCTGGAGCCCTATCCCTGGTAGGTGTTAGTTGCTTCGCGAGCGACGACGAGGATTATTCGGTAAACAGTATTCGCTACTACGGTTCGAGCACCTGTCAGATTAGCGACTCGACGAATCGCGAAATATATATTAGTAGTGACTTGCGCGGCGAATCGCCTCTTGCGGGATGGGTCTCAGAGAACTATGCGGCGGTTACAAGTTTGGCGGCTGAGTATGGACTACCGTGGGAACCAATCATGGCTCAGGGTGCAATCGAATCGGATTTTGGTACAAGTGAAGAATTTACACGAAGTGGCAACATTTTTGTCTTAGGCCCAGACGGCAATGGTCTAAATAAAAACGCAAGTTATCCAAACCTTGAATCGTCTTGGAGGGCGCTTTTTGAGTATCTTCGACTGAGTGCTAGGGCAAACCGCGAACGCATCTTTTCGGAAGAAAATGTGCGTACCCCAAGCTTGTATATTGACGCTATCACTGCGGCGGGTTATAGTCCTCAACTAACTTCAGGATCGAACTATGCCGAGCTTCTCAAAGAAGCGACAACGGAAATTGAGCTGATTAGTGACCGCGCGAATCTACAAAGTTCAAAGGAAATTCTTAAAAACACGCTCGCGATGGAAGGGAATATTGAACGTAATCGTAGCAAAGGCTTAGATAAATATGACAATGCATCCGAACAGGGCTCGACGGAATGTAATTGTGGTGGCGATGCGGGTGCTTCCAATGTGCGATGGTTTAACTTTTGGGCAACAAATAACTCATTGTATGGCTCGCAAAAAGCTCCAGTGATTGGTACGGAAGCAGAGAAGCGCCTCTCGGCAAATGACTATGGTCTTGAAATGCGGAAACCAGCGCAGGCGCTTGATATTACTTTCCGTATCAAGAACGGTAGCGGAGCGATAGTAGACAGCGATCCATACTCGGCCTACCCGAATGGTGACTATCCTCATTTCCTGATAGATATCAAAAAGAAACGCGTCTTCCAATATTTTCCGATTAATCTCAGCGCAGCTACCAAGGACAGGGGTAACATCGAAAAAGGTATCGTAATAGATATTGTGGGCTATACCGATGAGGCCAATCTTGAATCGAGTTACTATCTCTGGAACACGGAAAAGAACTCGAACTATGAGTGGAAATATCTAGCCAAGCTAATAAATGCCATCTACGAGGAAAGCGGTAGTACGCTCAACACGCCTCAAGAGGGCGAATCGGCGCAAATTTGGGAAAAAGTTTCGAGCTATCTTAATCTAACGGAGCATAAAGCCGCCATTAAATGCAGTACTGTAGAAGATGCGAGTAGCAGCCCTAGTGAGCAGGAAGCCAAGCGTTTTGTGAATTATTACAATAATTCTGTCTCGATTGATCAATATGCCTTGCCGTCGAATTCGAAGAGTATGCCTGCGAGCTTTGTCGCGTATTTTGTCTCGCGTTTTACCTCGCTCAATACGGAAAATGTCGCATGGGGTGAGCCACGTGATGCTGTAAAGAATCTTGCAAATAGCTATGCGTCGCTCGAGACGGGCAATGATCCTGCACCTTTTGCAGTGTTCTCTTCTACGGATATTGGGGCATTATGCGGTGCTTTTAACTGTGGCAGTACAGGTGTTGTTTTGGGCATAAACAATGGCCTCGCTACGACCGTTGAACAGAACTATCTATCCGGTAAAGCTGAGGTAAAGAAACGCTCGCTTGCTAGTCTTAAGAATGATAAGACCGGCACAAGTTTCATATATCTGCGCTCGGTGCTGAATGATGAGGAAATTAACCGCGGAAAAATGGGGCAGTAGATGACTAGAAAGAGCAAAAAAACAATAAAAAGAATTACGGAAAATCGCAAAGTCAGGCGCGCCTTTTTGGGAATTTTGGCATTTCTTGCACTAGTTTGTCTTGGCGCTGCGTTTGGCGAAAAACTTTTTCGCTCATCGGTCGGCATTGGTGATTTCGAGGCAAACTATTCGACAGTATCATCAAAGACGCGCAAGGCGCTCAGAAAAGAGCTTGAGGTATTTACGATTTTGAATACCGGAGATACGGCACGAAAAAGTGTAAAATTCACTATTCGTGAGGGGCAAGCGCTTGCTGTAGATGAATATGAAGATGGTACTATGCATAGTTCTTTCTATATTGATAGTGAGGAGCTTCAAATTTCTGCTTTCGTACAAATGAACTGGAGTCGTAGTCTTTCCAATCCAGACACAAGCTTCATCGTGCGAATTGATTGTGCAACGGGTGAAAATATAAAATACCAAGATAGTCACTGCTATTCTCGCACAACCGGCGAAGCCGCGCGTGCAGTAGGCACAGAGAACATTGCCCTCCTTGAAAGCTATGGTGTGCCAAGCGATGCTATCGAAAAAATGCAAACTTCAATGCTGAATTATCTGAAGATGGCCTATCCGAAAACTGCTACAATGCTCTTGGAACGCAATAGTATTAAAACTAATAATAAAACGGTAAGTGCAAATCTAAAGCTAGATAATAATAGAATCTTCGCGCTAATCGTTGGAATTGAAGATAATTGGGCAATTGAGCTTCGAAGCGGAGAAAACGCGATTTGGGGTAGTGAGGCAAGCCAAAGTATTACTGCTAATCGCAATGAGCTAGTACTCAAGAAACTACTTCCGGCAGAGCTAGAAACTAAATCTGGCGCACATTTCTTACTAAGTTATGACAATAAAACGCAACTTGTAATCAACTCCGTAAAATGCGCTGAAGGAACAAAAAATTCGGAGCTTGAACAGGCTGCAAAAACTTGGCTAAAGAAGAATAATTTCAATGCTGACGCTTTTGAAATAAAGCTCAAAAAAGCCTGCGAGAATTAGAAGAAAAACTTACCCCTTGCGATATAATAGAGTAAGATGCCAAGACCAAAGAAGTATTTAAGGAATGCCATCACGGCGGCAAATATGAAGTTGTCTATCAAGACAGCCTCGCTTGTCCTTGCAAGCTCTACGCTCGTTTCGGCGTTGCTTGGTATTTTTCGTGACCGCCTTCTAAACTCGATGTACTATGACACTTATCCAGCAGGTCTCGATGCTTATACGACGGCTTTTACAGTACCAGATTTTCTTTATTTCATTATTACTTCTGGTGCACTTTCGGTGACTTTTATTCCTATTCTGAACGAGCGCTTAGTAGAAAAGAAGCATAAGGAAGCTTGGGACTACTGTTCTAGTCTCTTAAATTTCTTAGCAATACTGTGTTTTATTGCGTCGGTGCTAATTATAGTTTTTGCGGATCCGCTCGTGCGCTATGTTGTTGCACCTGGTCTCAATGAATCTTCGATGGCTTTAGCAATCAATATGATGCGCGTGATTGCTATTAATCCCTTCTTATTCTCTATTTCGACAGTATTTAATAGTGTGCAACAGGCGGTGGGGCGTTTTGTATTTTGTGCACTTGCTCCGGCCCTGTATAACGTGGGTATTATTATAGGTGTTCTTAGCTTCACAAACGGTATTAATATCTTTGGTTGGCAAGTCTTTGACGGTGGTATTATGGGTGTCGCGCTCGGTGTCGTGCTTGGTGCGCTACTTCAGCTCGTTGTGAGCGTAATTGGCTTAGTTGGTCTAGGCTTTAATTATGGTTTCAAGATTAATTGGAAAAATAAGGGTTTCCGTACGGCTTTAAAGCTTCTGCCAATGCGTTCGATGGATCAGGGCATCGATTATATTACGGGTATTTTTAATACCAATCTTGCGTCACGTATGGGCGAGCAGTCGATCCGCGCCTTCCAGCAGGCTTCGAGCTTGCAGGGTATGCCGGTCAGTCTGATTGGTGTCGCAATTTCGACGGCGTATTTCTCGCAACTGAGCCAAGATGCCGCGCGTAAAGACAAGGAAATTTTTATGCGCACTTTCCGAAAGGCACTGCGCGCGATTGCCTGGATTGCGATGCCGGTAGCAGTCTTTGTCTTCTTTGAGCGTGGCTATGTTGTAAACTTTATCAAGAATGGTGGCGACCCAAAGATTGCTAGTGTGCTCGGCTCGTTCGTGGTCTCGATTTTCTGTACCTCATGTTTTCATATTGCTTCGCGTGGTTTCTATGCACGCCAAGATACACGCACGCCATTTACGATTTCGGTTGTGACTTTTATTGTACAGAGTGCCGTCATGCTCGGACTATACAAAATGGGCTTTGGTCCTGAGGGTCTAGCCTATGCCGTGTCATTCGGTACAGTCTTTGAACTTACGGGACTTCTAATCTTCCAGAATCGTGCCATGGATCATAAGCTATTCACGGCGGACTTTTGGAGTGCGATTATTCGCATCATGATTTCCTCGGCAGTAGCTGGCGTAGCCTGCTATATTATGACCAGACTAATTCCGCTTCGTGCTGCAAACAACTCCTTCTTCAGCACTTTTCCGAAATTCTGCATTATCACGGCTGTTAGTGGAGTAGTATACTTGCTCATGTGTGTCATCTTACGTGTCGAAGAAGTGAAACCAGTCTTCGCATACTTGAAGCGCGTTCTGTTCCGTAATGGTGTTGATTCAAAGAAGAAGTAAGTAACTGCCAGAAACATTTATTGTGGGTCATTACTATAATTGGTACCACACAAAAAAGAACCCGCTTGTCTGGGTTCCTTTTTGTGTAAGTTAATCTTCGATTTTCTCTTCGATATCTTCGGCGACATCTTCGAGCTTTTCTTTGACTTCCTTTGCCTTTTTGTCTAAGCCGAGCTCTTTGCTTTTGTTCTTGAGTTTCTTCGAGATATCCTTGCCGGCCTTTTCGGCTTTCTTAGCAAAGTCTTTGCTTGCATCTTTGCCTTCTTTTACGGCTTTGTCGCCGAAATCTTTAAGATCCTTGCGAGTCTCCTTACCAGATTTTGGTGCGAACAATACACCAGCGATGACACCCGCAGCCACACCCAGTGCGGCGCCAATTGCGAACTTTATGCCAGTACGCTTCTTGCAGTCGCAGCCGTCTTCTCTACAATTACAAGCTTTACTCATCTTCTTCCTCCTCTTCGGATTCTTTCTTAGCTTTCTTTTCATCGGCGCTCGTGGAAGACTTTTTGTGCTTGCGGCGCGCAGAGCCTTCCGTGTAAGAATCTACAAAATAACGTACAAGGCCGCCCACCGTGGTAAAATCGCGGACATTATCCGCAATGTCGCCAGCGGTTTCGGCTATTCCTTGGCCCTGAATCATAATCTTCTTAGCTTCTTTAGTTAAACGTATGAGTGCGATAACTAAAATGATACCGACAACTAAGAAAATGAATAGGGCAACAGATAGGAATATAACCAAAATCCATGCTGGTGCTTCCATCTTACTGATTCTCCTCCATGCTCATGAATTCTTGGTAAGCCTTATAGAAGTTTGCTGGGTCGCCAGTAGTTAGCCATTTGCCCTTGCTCTTAGTGATAATAACGTCGCCGTCTTGAGTGAGGCGAGTAATTGCATCGACCGTCCAAAGCTCGTTATCGAGACCAGTATTACCTGGAACAAGATACTTGAAGATATCTGGAGTCAAAAGGTAGCGACCATAAGAAGTAAGGTTGGATGGTGATAGGTCTGGAGTAGCTGGCTTTTCGACAATGTGGTCAAGTGTCATCTTTTCTTTATCAGCAAGCGCAATCATGCCGTACTTCTTCCAGGTTTCTTCTGGCATTTCCTGTGCGGTAATAATTGCCTTGGCTTCTGGATTAGCTTCGTAAGCTTCAATCAAAGTCTTAACGTCACCTTCGCCAAATACGAGGTCGTCGCTGTAGAGAGCAACGAAAGCTTCGTCTTCGTTCAAATATGGCTTAGCACTGACGATTGGGGAGCCGTTGCCGTATGGAAGACTCTGATCCTGCTCGATAACAGTAATGTCCGCCATGTCGAGAACCTGCTTAACGCTTTCGAAGCGGTCAGACTTGCCCTGTGAGGCGAGCTGTTTCTCGATCTTTTCGACTGGATTATTGAAGAAATCTTCGTAGATTGGCTTACCGTCTGGGGTTGCAACGATAATAATCTGTTTAATGCCGGCAGCGACACATTCTTCGACGACATGCTGCATTACTGGCTTAGCGCCAAGTGGAAGCATGGCTTTTGGAATTGTCTTAGTGATTGGCAGGAAACGACTTGCGAAACCTGCATCGGTGATAACTGCTTTAGTTGGCTTTTTGTAGGACATTATTTCTCCTTATCTAATTACGATAGTTTTTTCTGGATTAGTTTGTTTACTGCACCAGGGTTAGCTTTGCCTTTCGACTTCTTCATAACTTGTCCCACCAAGAAGCCGATCGCTTTCATTTCGCCGTTTCGGACGTCTTCGGCTGCCTTCTGGCATTCTGGAGCCGCCAAAACTTCATCAATAATTTGCTCTAGCGCACCCTCGTCATTCTCTTGGAGGAGGTTCATTTCCTTCGCGAGCTCGTGTGGCGTCTTACTAGTGTTTTTCTTATTATACAACTGAATGAACACGTCTTTGCCGGCAGTTGAAGAAAGTTCGCTTTTTTCAACCATCTCCGACAATTCGGTTAGTTCATTGGCAGTTGCTAGTTTAAAGTCCTTGTCGAGGTTTTCCTCGGCGAGGAGCACACCAGAGAACCAGTGTGCGACACGTGGCGCAAGCTTGACGTTTTTGTCGCAAACTTCGGCAAGACGGCTGGCGAGCAATGGGTAGTTTAGGATGGCTTCGCGTTCGCTGTTGTCGAGCTTGAGCGCTTCGAATTTATTACGATAAAAATCTGGCATCGCAGGCAATTCGCTTGCGACCTTATCTACGTATTCTTGGGTCAAAATCACTGGTGGAATATCTGGTTCTGGCATATAGCGATAATCTGCGGCACCTTCCTTGCTGCGCTGACCAGTCGTTTTGCCAGTCGCGTCGTTCCAGCCACGGGTTTCCTGAATAACTTCTTCGCCTTTTTCAAGCAAAGCAATCTGGCGTGCGGCTTCGTATTCGACGGCTCGTTCAACGCTACGGAAAGAGTTGAGGTTTTTGACTTCGGTGCGCGTACCAAGCTTGTCATTCTTTGAAACGGAAGTATTGACGTCAAAGCGCATGTTTCCCTGATAAAGGTCACCATTTGAGACGCCCGCATAAATCATGAGGCGATGCAGCTCTTCGGCATAAGCGCGCGCTTGGGCGGCAGAATGGATATCCGCCTCGGAAACGATTTCAATGAGCGGTGTGCCGACGCGGTTTAAATCGACGAGTGAATAATCGTCGAAGTGGGTCAACTTGCCTGCGTCGCCTTCAAGGTGGGCATGATTGATGCGGACATCGTCGAAGCCTTGAAGATGAATGACGCCAGCACCGATAATAGGCTTGTACATCTGAGTAATCTGGTAACCAGCCGGTGAATCTGGATAGAAATAATGTTTACGATCAAAACGGCTTTCGAGACCGATTTTACAGTTCATGGCAAGACCGGCCTGAACGGCTTTATGAACGGCTTCCTTGTTAAGAACTGGAAGCATACCAGGCAGAGCATAGTCGAAAGGACTGACACAACTGTTTGGTTCTTTGTCTACGGCATCGTTATCGACGGCACTAAAGAGTTTCGTCTTGGTGTTGAGCTGGACGTGACATTCGATGCCGACTGTAATCTTATATTCGCTCATTATATTGCTCCTAAATCTTTTAGTGCTTGCTTATAGGTTTCGAGGGCGTGACTGGCTTGAGCATAGCTCGGCTCGAAATCTGCTTCGTGTGCTATTTGGTTGCGCAGCTTGTGCGCGTGCCAGACGGAATTGAGTTCAGAGAAACGCTCCTTGCCAACCTTTTTAAGGCGGTCTCCCATCGTGCGACCAGGGGTACCGATTTCGCAGAGGGCTTTGTCAAGTAATTTATCGCCCTTGATGATTGCCATCGCATAGCTACTTGGGTTCTCCTTTTGTAGACTATTTTGAATAGTAAGAAAATCAATCTGGTACTGTTCTTGATCGAGCTTTGGCGTGTGCTTGCTAGTAAGAAAAGCGGTAACGAGCACGATTACGCCGACAATCAGAACAGCAATTAAGAAGACGAAGACGAGATTGTTATCCATTAGGCCTCCTCGCAGCTTTTAGCGATGCTGAGCAGTAACTGATCACTCTGCGCCTTGCCAATTAGCTGAGCGCCAACCGGCAAACCATCTTTAGTTTTACCAGCTGGAATCGATAGAGCTGGGAGACCAGCCATACTAGCAGGAACAGTCATGGCGTCTTCGAGATACATTGTCAAAGGATCGCTCGTTTTTTCGCCGAGCTTGAAAGCTGGGGTTGGTGCGACTGGGCAGAGCAAAGCATCGTATTTTTCAAAGGCTTCGTTATAAGCGTTAATTAGAAGCGTGCGGGCTTTCTGGGCTTTTAAGTAATAAGCATCATAAAAACCAGAGCTTAACACGAAGTTGCCGATCATGATACGGCGCTGGTTTTCTTTCATGAAACCTTCACTACGCGTCATGGTATAGATCTCGTCGAGACCCTTTGCGTCTGCACTGCGCAAGGCGTAGCGAATACCATCGTAGCGGCTAAGGTTGGAAGCTACCTCAGCTGGCTGAACGACGTAGTAAATTGCGAGACCGTATTTTAAGATTGGCATATCGAATTCTTCGATTTCGAAACCTTGTGCCTCGAGCTTTTTGCCGTAATTACGGACAATTTCGTCGACTTCTGAGTTGATGCCTTCGCCGAAACAGTCACGAATCAAACCAATTTTCTTCTTGCTTGGCTGGACTTCGTTAAGATTTTTTGTCCAATAATCTGGTAGCGTGGTTGAATCTTTCTTATCTTGGCCAGCCATGATACTCATGACAAGGTCGACATCTTCGGCTTTCTTGGCAAAACAGCCCATCGTGTCGGTTGAGGAAGCCATGGCAACAACGCCGTAGCGACTGACTGCGCCATAAGTTGGCTTGATACCATAGACGCCATTGAAGCTCGCTGGCTGACGGATTGAACCACCAGTGTCTGAACCGAGTGCAAACTCGACGATATTGAGCGCGGTTGCGACCGCGGAACCGCCAGAAGAACCACCTGCGACACGGGTGTTGTCGGCAGAGTTTTTGGTTGGTCCAAAGTAAGAATTCTCGGTAGAACCACCGTGCGCGAAAGCATCGAGGTTCGCGCGACCAATCATGATAGCGCCTTCAGCCTCAAGTTTTGCAACTGCGGTTGCGGTAATTGGTGAATGATAGCTATCAAGAATGTGCGCCGCGGCGGTCGTGTTGCCTTCGTGGCTTGAGTAGTTGTCTTTGAGTGCATAAGGGACGCCGGCAAGTTTGCCGACTTCTTCACCTTTTGCGATTTTTTCGTCGATTGCTTTAGCCTTTTCGAGTGCAGCTTCGGCGTTCATGGAAATGAATACGTTGTAATCTTTGTATTCTTCGGCCTTAGCGAGCGCGGCTTGAACTAAGTCGACGGCTTTAGTGTTCTTGTCTGCGATTTTCATAGCACTTTTGGCACCTTTACTTGGTTATCTTCGGTTTCGGTTGCCAGGGCGAGCAAATCTTCGCGCTTGGCTTCCATCTCTTGGATTTCATCTTCGCGCCAAACATTTTGCATGTCGAAGCACTGGTAAGTAGGCTCGACGCCGTCGGTATCTAGCTCATTAAGCTGAGAAATGTACGATACGATGCTGTCGAGATCCTTCATGAGTGGCTCGATTTCTTCCTCGCTGATGCTTAGGCGAGAAAGCTCTGCTAAATGCAGCACGTCTTCTCTGGTGATTGACATAGATATATTATAACATCATAACCGATGTTTTAACAGGGGCGAGAACAGCTTGCGTTTTTGCTAGTTGAAAAGGGTGTTACGTGAGTTAGTTTAAGTCGCTGAGTAGTTCAATCTCTGCACCGAGATCACAAAGCCTCTCGGCAAACTTTTCGTAGCCACGCGCGATTGAATAAGTGTTACGTAAAATTGAAGTGCCAGGAGCGGCAAGCATCGCGAGCATTACAACTACGCTAGGGCGTAAAGCTGGCGGCGCCATCATCTCGGCTGGGCGCCAGTTGGTAGGACCAGTAATAAAGATGCGGTGGGCGTCGAGTAATTCGACCTTGGCGTTTAGGTTAGTAAGTTCCGTCGAATAAATCGCGCGGTTTTCGAAGACCCAGTCATGAATCATTGTGCGACCTTCGGCTTGAGCGGCAATCAAAGAGAAGAATGGCAGGCTATCAATATTAAGACCAGGGAATGGCATTGGATGAATCTTGTCGTTTGGTGCGACGAGTTTGGAAGGAATAATGCGTATATCAACTAGCTTTGTAAAGCCGTTTTCGCTGTAGTATTCTGGGGTGAGTTCCATCTTTTGACCCATGCTACGCAAGACTTCGAGCTCGATTTCAAGGTAGTCAATTGGTACGCGTTTGATTAACAACTCGGATTGTGTAGCAATTGCGGCCGCAATAAAGCTCATCGCCTCAATCGGGTCTTCACCGGGAGTAAAATCGATATCCTTATGAATTTTTGCTTGACCTGTAATCTCGAGATTGGTTGTACCGATGCCGTGAATTTCTACTCCGAGTGTCTCAATATAATGACAGACGTCTTGTACCATATAGTTCGGACTTGCGCCAACAATCTGAGTTCTGCCCGGATTCAGGGCGGCGGCCATGACGGCGTTTTCTGTGACGGTATCGCCGCGCTCAATTAAAACAATTTTCTTAAAAGTATCGTTTGTAGATTTGACCTTGGCTTTATAAAAACCGGATTCGCTCACACTATCGACTTCGAGACCGAAATGTTGCAAAGCACGCAGGTGCGGATAGACTGTACGGGAGCCGAGCGAACAGCCACCGGCGTATGGCAAGCGGAAATTTTTGAAGTGATGTAGTAATGGCCCCATTAGCATAATGACAGAGCGGGTGCGTCTGGCGGCTGCAACGTCAAGATTATCTAAATCTAGCTTGTCTGGCGGGGTAATTTTGAGGTCGTGGTCCTTGTTTATCCAGCTGTATTTGACACCAATCGAATCAAATACTTCGAGGATACGATAGACTTCCTCGATATGCGCAAGGTGATGTAAGGTTGTCGTGCCTTTGTTTAATAAACTAGCGCACAAAAGACCAACCGCGGCGTTCTTCGAGGTATTGATTGTGACTTCGCCGCTCAGAGTTTTGCCACCACAAATGCGATAGCTTTGCGTGGAAGATGAGCTAATACTGACAATTTGTTGACCGAGCGCTTTGGAAATTTTACTGATCATCTCGAGGGAAGCGTTCTGTTTGCCGTGCTCGATACGATTAATTGCCGATTGGCTAGTATGAATCTTTTTGGCGAGCTCCGCTTGAGTCATGCCGCGCCGTTCGCGGGCAGAGGCGATATTTCGACCAATGCGAACCATAAAATCTGCTACATCATTCATAATAATCGCATTATATCACGGGGTGCATAAAAAATACTAGATATAGCCATAAACGAAAAACTTTATACGTTGTAAATAATACAACGAAAAAGGCTTGATTTCTATAATTAGTGTGCTCCTTAGAAGCGCAAACGCTATATATAGTGCTTATGCGAAAAATTGTTAATCTGTTTCGTGTTGTGTTTTTTACAATTCTCCTTGAAATGCCCTATATATAGCGTTACCATTATTTAAACAAACGCTAAATGTGGCGTGAGTGGAACAGAATAAAACAGAATCAAAATTGCAGAAATTAACGGAAAACATACGGAGGTAATATGTTTAAGTCGATTCGCAAGCGTGACGGAAAAGTCACTGCTTTTAAACAAGAAAAAATAACAGAAGCTATTGCGAAAGCCGGTGCAGCAACGGGTGAGTTTGGTTATGATCGTGCAGAGAATATCGCCGAAAAGGTCGTTCGTGTCGCTCAGGAAGAAATTAAAGAACGCATCCCGACCGTCGAGCAGATTCAGGATGTCGTCGAGAAGGTCCTCATGCAGTCCGCTTTCAAGAACACTGCTAAGGAATATATCGAATATCGCCTTGAGCGCAACCGTAAGCGCATCGCCAAGTCGCAACTTATGCAGACCTATAGCACGATTTCTGGTGCCGACGCCAGCGAAGATTCCGATGTGAAGCGCGGCAATGCTAACGTTGACGGCAACTCAGCCATGGGTAAAATGCTTCAGTTTGGCGCAGAAGGCTCTAAGGAGTATGCCAAGGTTTGTATTATGCAACCTCGCTTTAGTTACGCGCACGACCACGGCGATATCCATATTCACGACCTAGATTTCCTTGCGACCGGCACCCTTACTTGCTGCCAGACTGATCCACTCAAACTTTTCGAACACGGTTTTAATACTGGTCACGGCTTCCTTCGCACTCCACAGAGCATCGGCACTGCTGCCGCCCTTTGTGCAATCATCCTTCAGGCCAACCAGAATGAACAGCACGGCGGTCAGTCCATTCCTAACTTCGACTACGCGCTTGCGCCAAGTGTCGACAAGACCTTCCGCAAGAGCCTTAGTAATAATATTCAGAAATATCAGGACTTCACTGGCAAAGAACTCAAGGTCGAAATTCCAGAAGATTTGGCCTATGGCGACGAAAAGGCTATTAAGAAGCTCAAACTCCCAGAAGCCGTCGTGAAAGACGCAAACGAAGATGTCGAAAAGCAGACGCTTCAGGCCATGGAAGGCTTTATTCACAACCTTAACACGATGCATTCCCGCGCTGGTGCTCAGGTGCCATTTACGAGTATTAACTTCGGTACAGATACTAGCCCAAGTGGCCGCCTCGTCTCCAAGATGTTGCTTGAAGCTACTATGAACGGTCTTGGTCATCACGAAACGCCAATCTTCCCAATCTCAATCTTCAAGGTCAAGGAAGGTGTTAACTACAACCCGGGCGATCCAAACTACGACCTCTTCAAACGCAGTATGGAAGTCTCGAGCAAGCGCCTCTTCCCGAACTTCACCTTCATCGATGCGCCATTCAACCTCCAGTACTACAAGCCAGGTGATTACCATTCCGAAATCGCAACGATGGGTTGCCGCACACGCGTAATGAGCTCTGTCTTCCCAGAATCCGATGGCACGCCAGTCAGCCGTGGTAATAACAGCTTCACGAGCTTGAACTTGGTCCGCCTTGGTATTAAGCACGGTATTGCAACTGGCGAACGCAAAGAAGCTGACTGGGATGGTTTCTATCGTGAACTCGATGAGCTTATGGATCTTTGTCGCGACCAGCTTCTCGAGCGCTTCGAATTCCAGGCTAACCAGAAAGTAAAGAACTTCCCATTCCTTATGGGTCAAGGTAACTGGTTTGGTTCTGAAAAGCTCAATCCAAACGATACGCTTCGCGACGTCATCAAGCATGGTACTTTGTCGATTGGTTTCATTGGTCTTGCCGAAACGCTCGTTGCGATGATTGGTAAGCATCATGGTGAATCAGCCGAAGCTCAGGAATTTGGCCTAGATATCGTTGGTCACATGCGCGACAAATGTGATGAATACAGCAAGAAAAAACAGCTCAACTTCTCGCTGCTCGCAACGCCAGCTGAAGGTCTCGCGGGTCGCTTTACGCGCATGGATCGTAAGCTCTTTGGCGAAATTAAAGGCGTAACTGACCGCGAATACTATACCAACTCCTTCCATGTCCCAGTTTATTATCCAATTTCTGCCTTTGAGAAGATTGATATCGAAGCTCCGTATCACGCGCTCTGTAACGCTGGTCATATCACCTATATCGAAATGGACGGTGATCCTTCGGAAAATATCGAAGCCTTCGAGTCGGTTATACGTCATATGAAAGAAATGGGTATTGGTTACGGCTCCGTAAACCACCCAGTCGACCGCGATCCGGTCTGTGGTTACTCCGGTATTATCAAAGGTGAATGCTGTCCAAGCTGTGGCCGCCACGAAGATGATGGTCCAATCAGCTTCGAACGTCTTCGTCGCATTACGGGCTATCTCGTAGGCTCACTCGAACGCTGGAATGATGGTAAGCGCGCTGAAGAGCACGATCGTGTGAAACACAACGTAAAGGCTGGTCAGTACGATGTCAAAACCAAGATTGCTCGCGAATGTAAAAAATGTAAAACCGCGGCGGCCGTTGGTAAAAAATAATCATTAGTTTCAGAAAAGCTTCCGCAGGCTTAAAGCTTGCGGGCTTTTCGTCTAAAATAGGAATAGATATGCAGACTACTAAAACCAATAAGCTTTGTACCCCGCAACATGAAGTCCCAGATGGATACATTCATCTTTCGGGTGATCTTGAGCGTGATTCAATTGTAAATGGTCCCGGCCTTCGCGCGGTTTTATGGGTGCAGGGTTGTCGTCAACATTGCCCAGGTTGTCAGAATCCGGAAACTTGGACAGAAGATGAAGATGCTGGCGTAATTGTAAAGATCGACAAAGTTAAAGAAGAACTTCGTAAACTCAAAGGGCAGAGCGGGATTACCTTTTGCGGCGGTGAGCCACTTCTTCAGGCTAAAGCCTGTTGTGAAATTGCAAAGTTTTGCAAGGAAGAGCTCGGCTGGAATGTCTGGTCTTTTACTGGGCTTATCTTTGAGCAGTTGCCTCAAGAAGGTCCCGTTCATGACTTTATCTGCGAGCTCGATGCTCTGATTGACGGTCCATTCATTCTGCCGAAGCGTGACTTGAGCCTGAAGTTCCGTGGTAGTAGTAACCAGAGATTAATTCATCTCAAGAACGGCGAGATTCAATCGATTGAATAGAAAAAGCCACCGTCCGAAAAACGGTGGCATTTTGAGGGGGTGATAACTAATAAAAGATTATTTTGCTTTTTCATCTAAATTCCGCAGTTTCATTGCGGTCTTGCGGAAGCTTGATAAATCCCGAGCGAGTTTCTTGAAGAGCTCGATTACTTTCGCGCTCTTTTTGCCGCTCTGGCATTTATAGCCACAGATGTGTTCGATAGCCGCCCAAGCGTCCATCGTTTTGTCGCGAATCTGCACCTCGACAGGAACGGTAACCTTCTCGTTAAGGAAAAAGACTTCAACCTCGATCGTGAGATGGAGGCTCGCGTAGCCACTATCTTTCGGCTCCGCGATATAGTCTTTTGTTCGCCGGACATTGAGTCCGGACTGGTTCTTTAACGCGTCGGCAACGATGTAAACGTCGTCCTCAAATGGCGTTACAACGCGAACGCCTGCGATGTCGGTTACGTACTCCTCAAGGTTTTCGGGGGTCAAATCCTTTCCCTTCTTTTGTAGCTTCTTAACACATGAATCTAGAGTTTTTACTCTAAAAGACACTGTATCAATGAGGGGGCGCCCAAGCTCGGCCTGTATGCCCAACTGTAAATTATTGATGCGGGCGACTAGTAGATTAATCGCCGCTTGTGCGTGGTTGGACATAGGTATGTATCCCATCTCCTTAAACCATGCTAAGTTATCTTCGGCATAAGAATTACTCGAAACAACGATATTATTTTCGCACAATTTTATCACCTCTAAAAGAACAATTAGTCTCTTCTGCGCCGTGGTAAAACCACCGGATTATGCGCAAAACAGCCAAGATATATTATATCACGCATAAGAGGAATAGTCAAGCTGGGGCTAGCAGATGGGCGCAATTAGGATTGAGGATCTATGCGATATAGATAGAATGAATCCCACTTTTTCTCTGGCTTAATATCTTCTAGATCGAAGGCGTTGGAAATAAAATAAATTGGCTTATTGAGGCGGGTTGCTTCGCACTCGATTTTTCGCCGTATCGTCTCGATATGATTCGCTAGCGCATAAGCATAGACGATGGTGGTCTTGGCGGGGAATTTATAACGATAGAAATTACAACATTTTATGGTTATTTTGCGGTTTTTACGAAAGCGCCAATTAGTCAGCAGGGCGAGTATGGGGTTTATTTCTAGACCTAGCGCCTTCGCGCCACGCTTCGCCGCGACTTGTAATACAACGCCGTCGCCTGCGCCTAAATCAATTAATAAATCGCCATGCTTGATAGGATATAGCTTCGTGAGGACTTTTTTGACTTTAGCTTTTTCGCTTGGTACATAGGGTGCACCGGTTAGCCCAGGGATTAAAAAGATAAGAGTAATAATCGCGATCAAAAGTAGTATGACAACCATGATGATAGAAGCAAGACTCATACTCTAATAATATAATTAATAGGCATGGAGAGCTACGAATTAATTGATTATGATTCGTGAAGAAATAAGGTAAATAAGCTAATATATCAACTCCCCCCTCATCCCCCGACTTCCACACGGCTAGTGTGGGTAGAGCCGGGGGCTCTTTTTTGCAAGAAAAACCACCAGCTCAGCCGGTGGTTTAATGTTTTTTTGAGTCTATTTAGCGGCGTTTGATGGCGCTCTTTAAGGCGAATCCGGATAGACCTATTGTTGAAAAAATAGTAATTGCTACGGCGATTGGAAGTGAATCGAAGGTATTAGGATTATCGGCGTTCTTTACCGTATAAGGAAGAATGTACTCATAGATAATATTACCTTCGTCGTCATAGATAACAAAACGAATATTCGCGGTGCTTTCCGAGATACCGGTTACGCGACCGTCTTGGTCTACGGTTACGACATTTGGATTATCGGATATCCATTCGCCGCTTGTTCCGTCCATAGCAATTCCGCTTGGTACCTGAGGGGTAATTGGATCAGATGTGTTGTCGGTAGAGGCTGAGTTGTTGTCCGGGTCTGTACAGATTAAGACGCTATTCTCATAATTGCACCATTCGTTGAAAGTATCTTCGTTGTCTAGTATATCGTGATCGAGGTTGATGTATTTGCCATAAAGATTCAAATCATCATCTGGCATCTGGTCGCTGAGTCTATTTGTAAGTTTTTCATCTGTATACCAACCGCTAAAGATTTGGTCGTCGGTGCTGGCTGGAATCGGTATATTATTGTTGCCGTATGCGTCCCAATAATAAGTGCCGTTCTCAGGCGTATCAACGCCATCAGGAATATCCCCATCGATATGGAAGGTAACGTTCGCAGGAATAGGAGGAGCCAAAGATAAATCGAGGGTATTAGTTAGTTCTGCAGATCGGCTAAGATCTAGCGATCCGCCAATTTCTCGCATGGAGCCATCGGCGTATTCGATAATCAACTTCTGCGTAAGATGTCGACCGTTATTCGCTCTACCATCGCTAATTTTAAGGGTCAGAGGCTTCTTGTATTCGGCTTGGCAGCTTGCTTCGTCAGAACAATCGCGAGTAGCGTCAATTCTTTTATGGGAAATTAACATTGGTCCAGAAGATGGAAGGTAAGTGAGGTAGATACGCGCAGACTTAATGCCGTCTTCTCTATTAACAATTGATAATGGGAGCGAAAAAGTATTCTCGTCTTCGTTAATCTCAGGATTTGGTTCCTCGGCTAGATACGTACGACCAGCTGCAACATCCGTCGACGGAGCGATGGCAATAGTATTAGATATAATGCCATCGTTTAAAGAAAACTTAAGCTCGCCGTCAATTGAAACCATTTGGTCAGATAAGGAGTCTCTAAAAGAAAAATCTGTAGCTGTATAAACTCGATCGTCTGGGACGCCTGTTTCGTTAATAGTGATTGTTGTGGCTTCGAGTCTCTGCATTTCACAGGAGGACATGCCGCCCATAGTGCATCCAGTAAAAGTAAAATACATTAACGGATCGGTATCATCGTCGCTATTGTAAAGTTTGTAGCCCAATTCCTTCATTCCAGAGCGAAGGTTTTGAAAGCTTAGTTCGATTTTGATGGTCCTCGCGTCCCTATCTATAGTGACAGTTGGCTCTTCTGATAAATATGCCTGCTCGGTCGCATAGGCGTTTGCTGAGAAACAACAAAAACCGAACGCTAAAAATAGAACCAATAAAAAACATACTCTTAACTTTTTCATTTTCCACACCTTTTTACCACTTATATTTTTATGTTAGCGTAAGCTTTTTGATTCGTCAATTGGCATTTTTATAGTAAAAATACCAAAATCGAAATACGAACATGATTTGCAATTCTTATGGCTAGATTTAGAATAATAGAGAATCAATTGAGGAAGTAAGACTTAGAGGGGTCAGCACCTTTGCAACATTTGCATAGGAGTCATTCTTAAAGTTGTATGTATTCTAGCATAGTTGTAATAGATTAGGTATTCTTGAATGCTCTTAGCAACTTCAGGCAGCGTTCTTGCGGTATATGGACCA
>JAFONX010000009.1 GCA_017418275.1 Candidatus Saccharimonadota bacterium
TGGTCCATATACCGCAAGAACGCTGCCTGAAGTTGCTAAGAGCATTCAAGAATACCTAATCTATTACAACTATGCTAGAATACATACAACTTTAAGAATGACTCCTATGCAAATGTTGCAAAGGTGCTGACCCCTCTAAGGAGCGGGCGCGAAAACCCCGCTCTTGACTCAGAAAACCTACTATAAACCCGGCTATTCCTCGCTGCTTACTAGACCAAGCTCCCCTAGCCAAGCCTTGACGACATCCTCGCCAGCATCCTGCGAGAAGCGAATACCCTCGCGCCATTCACGCATACCGGAAGCCTTAGCCGCAAGCAAGCGATCGCTATCGCCGAGCGGACTCGAATGTGAGGTCGCAAACGGAATTACAATTTTGTTTGTAAAGTCATTTCCTCGCAAAAAAGCATCTACTGGCCAGGCTGCAATACCCCACCAAATCGGATAACCCAAGATAATCGTGTCGTACTCGGCCCAGTTATCTGGTCTTAACTGCACAAGTTCCATTTCGCGCTCAGCCTCATTACTATGTTCGCGCACAACGCGCGAACCATTATCTGTCCAGTCGAGATCTTCATCATAATACGGCTCACTAGGTTGAATCTCGAATATATCTGCACCAAGTTCGCCCGCTATCATCTCCGCCACGCGCTTCGTATGCCCCTGTGCCGAAAAGTACACCACTAAAACTTTGCCCATTTTCCTCCTTATTTATTTAGCTTTTGTCGCACTTCATCAATTGTAATCTTTGTATACTCAAAATCCGCCAACTCGCGAGCCTCGTCTAGACTCATAAATCTCGCCTGCTCCACTTCTTCAGCCTGCAATTTTAGCTCCGTGCCGCTCGTCGGGCGCGCTAGATAATACACTACTTGCTTCAAAACCTTTCCGCCATGCAATAGATAGTTATTACTAATTGGATCGTGATCAATAATTTCAACATCGAGACCGACCTCTTCTTTGGTCTCGCGGAGAGCGGTTTGCTCATCTGTTTCGCCCGGCTCCTTATGGCCTTTCGGGAAGCACCAAAACCTGTCTCCGTTGCGCGAGATTTCACGTTCAAGCAGAACTTCGTCTTTGTCGTTCAAGATAATACAACCACAACTAAATTCAAATCTCGTCTCCCCCGCCGCAAGCTCCGACACGCCAGGCAACTCCGCGAGTCCAGCCTTATGTCCCATATGACCAATATTTTCTACCAGAATTCCTTCGCCACCAATCTTCTTTGGAAAATCCTGCAGAATTCGATACGGCACGATATGATCATCGTTGCTAAAGATACAGAAGCTCTCCATAATCGCCTCGCGTGCATGCGCAAGCTCGATTTCGCTCAGATTAATTAGAGCAACTTTTTCGTTCAAAACATCTTTTCCGTCAACAGTAAATGGCTCAGCAAAGCCCGCCAGCGAAATAAAACGGTTCAGGCCCTTTCCGCTAGCCGCCAAGTACTTCAGAAGCATACCGTTGCCAATCGAATGCGCAATCACAGCGCAATCATCACCAAAGAAATCAGGATATTTTTCAAAAACCGAAAAATACGCCTCAACCGAGATATCCTCGCGCGTTGGAAAATCTGGCATTGCAACTTCACAACCAAGCGCCTCGAGCTGTTTTTTGAAACTGCGAAAAATCTCCGGTACACCATTATATCCGTGAACTAAAAGCACTTTTTGAGGACTATTCATATCTTTATTTTACTACAATCTCACTTTCAACATATTTTGTATAATAGCCTTATGAGCTTCCTAACGATCATTAGTATTATTTTTGCGATATTCATTCTCTTTTACGGAATCTTCGCCTTTACGGGCGCTCCCTATGTACCCTCCCACAAACAAGAAATTGAGTTGCTTTTCAAAAACTTATATCCGCTCAGCAAAAAAGACCATGTTATAGACCTCGGCTCGGGCGATGGAATTGTTCTTAAAATCGCGGCCGAGCATGGCGCAAAAGCTACCGGCATTGAGCTTAACCCAGTTTTAGCTACAATTAGCCGCCTACGCCTGAAAAAGACTAAAAATGTTGAGGTTGTAATACAAAACTTTTACAGCTACCACTTCCCAAAAAGCACTACAATTGTTTATTTGTTTGGACTCGATAGGGATTTTAAGCGCATGGAAGCAAAAGTCCAAAACGAAGCCAATCGCCTTAATAAAACCCTCTATTTTGTTTCTTACGGTTTCGAATCTCCTACCATGAAGCCAGAAAAAACCTACCGCGCGTATTTCTTATACAAAGTTACGCCAAAAATTATTTAGCTTCTTTCTTGGTATTTGAGTCGTAGCTCAAAACAACCACCTGACGATAGTTTGTTTGACTATGGCAAGTAGAGAGCGCAATATATTTACGCTTCGGATCTAGCGTGCGTTTTTGATCCGCATGCTCGCTAATATAATTCAAAAACGGCGTAGCATCCTTCTTGGATTGCGTCACGGAATAGATTTCGCTCGCATCCTTATTTACGACCAGTTCCGCATCAACTGTTAGCGGATAGTCCCCCTCTGGCGTATAAAGCGTGCCCGTGCGATGTTCGTCAAAGAAGCTCTTCTCGTGATAGCGACGAAGCTGACCAAACATAATATCGTCGTTCATATTGTGGCCAAAAATCAGGATATAGGCATCCATCCACCCGCGACTATTATATTCATCCATAAAGGCACTACCGGCTAGGGCGTATTTTTTATCATAGCCGTGCGAAAGATAAAAGGTATTATCGTCACCGTGCATAATCACTTGACTAACATTCGTACCGTCAAGCTCGATCCAACCCATGACGTCCTGATTAACAGCTAAGAGGCTTTCGAAGTCAATCTTGCGTGCGCCGTCGTCATCTTCGATTACATATTCCTTTACGATCCCGGAATTCGAAGCCTCCTCGTAAACCATCGCAGAATCATAGATGACATAAACACAAAAAAGCAAAACAACAAGAAAGAAGATAATATAGACCCAGTCTACTACCCGGCTTACAACGTAAACAACATGTTCGCCAGTTGTAGCAAGCTCTTTC
This sequence comes from Candidatus Saccharimonadota bacterium, assembly GCA_017418275.1. Lineage (GTDB taxonomy): Bacteria > Patescibacteriota > Saccharimonadia > Saccharimonadales > Saccharimonadaceae > UBA2834. The sequence goes on from JAFONX010000009.1 coordinate 3,008, forward strand.
TTTTCAGGCTTTTTCATCTTTAAATCCCACGCGTGCGCAAAATACTAATCACCTTACCGTCTATCTGATTTTTCGAATAAGCGCCAAAAGTGCGCGAATCTTCGAGTTCATAATGATTGTCGCTAACGAGGAAGAAATAACCATCCGGAACTTTGTACGGATAGTTCAACTCGCCTAGGACATTATTATCAATATCTACCAGTGAACCACTGAATTCATGCTCGATATCGAGGGTCGAACCATTCACAAGAATTGAATCTGAGCTCGTAATCGTAACTTCGTCACCACCACAAGCAATCACGCGCAAAAACTGTCGCTCGCCTTCGCGTATCACAGTTACAACATCACCAGCATGACAACTCTTGTCCAGATGGTAATAGAAGGCCAAATCACCGCTATTAACATTAGGATACATCGCATTGGTCTTGACGCGCGAGAAGCCAAAAACTACGAAAAAGAGTATAAAATAGACGGCTTCAATAGCGATGATTTTGATAATCAGAGCAATTAATTTTCTTTTCATTTCTTTATTCTAACAAAAAGCCCGAACCAGTGTGCTGACCCGGGCAATTTTTAGTTTTTAAGCTTCGTTCTTCTTACCAGATTTTCGGAGAGTCACTACGCCAACCGATGTAAGGATAGCGAGTACGATGAATGGGAGGATATTAAAGAAGTGACCGGAAATCGTGTTCGTTTTCTCGTTAACAAAGTCGTGCGTTACAGCGGTCGCATTAACGGTCAGGTCACCAGTAGCATATCCTTGAACCTCGTCAATGTATGTAGTATGTTCCTGCCTACCTGTTTCCGTGATTTCGTAATCGACTGCGCCTTGAATGAATTGACCGTCATTTGTACAACTTGAGTTCGAGCAACCAATTAATGCGGTTTCACCGTGTTTAAGAGTAAATTCACAGTCAGTACCATAATCGCAGGTCGTAACCGTACCCTCTATATAAATATTATAGTTATCACCAAGAAGTGACGTATTGTGGTCTGCAAGCACTTTATAAGTGAAGGCCGCTGTCGGATCGGCAGCATTGCCTCTAACCTTATTGTTTACAACGATATGACCGTACTGCAACGGAATACTGCTTGAGAGTACTGGCACATCCTTCGTCCAGTATTCTGCTGCATATAAGTCGTCAATAATAAGAGGCTCTCCAGTAGAGTCAACATAAAGTTGGTAGCCGAATTTAATCGCTTTTCCACTCTCGTCATCAGCAGGAACACTCGGATTTGACGATGTTACATTGCTAACTTCTACAGTATAAGTATCAAATGCCGAATCAGGCTCTAGCGCTTGGCTAAAGTCCAAGTGGGCACATTTTTCCACAGTACTCGTCATACCGTTTTCATTGAAGCTAATTGTAAAGTTACCCGCGGTACTGCTTGTAGCAGTATAGGTAGTATCGTTGAAGGTCGTATTCTTGGTTACTTCGGTCATATCAATACTGCCGTTGCTTGTCAGATAGACGGTAAATGCTACCTGCGTTGCGGCGACGATATTATTGAGCGTATAACAGATTTCAACATTACCCGGGTTTAAGGTTGCAACACCACCTTCCGTGCCTAATTGTTGATAATAATCATATGCGCTAGCATTACCTGCGCCCACAAGAGTTATAATGCCGGCGCCAGCAAGGGCGACCGCTGGTAAGATTTTTTTGATGTTTTTCATTTTTCTCTCTCTTTTTTCTTTAATTTTTATTTTACCATAAGCGTTTTATAATCACAAATTCTGCATCATGTCTTCTCCTTCGACCTTACGAGAAGTAGTATTACCACGCAGACAATTGAAGCCGCCCCGAGTATCATGAAAGCTCCGTTACCTAATTCGAGGCCAGTATTCACAATCTTATCGATGATTGTTTCTTTTGCTCGGCGGTTAATAAAAAGGGTTTTGTTTTCAGTTGGATTTTCGTATGCAATCTTCTCGACTTTTACGCGCTCACCAAGCGATTTGTCGTCAATCCAAGTAGTATACCCCTCGACATCGGCATATTCAGTATAACTATAGCTCAAGCCAACCAGTATTTCGTTTTCGTCCGTTTCACTCTTGCCAATAATCGCCGATTCGCCATGTTTTAGATAGAGAGTAGCTATTTCCCCTGGTATTGCTTCCGTATCTGATTGCACCGATTTGCCGCCAAAGGTATATTTTTTAGAAGGCGCATCAATTGTATATCTATCTTCTTCGGACCCCTCAATCAAAAGTTCATACTTAAAGACGTCATCTTTACTCGAGTCATTACCTTCGACGGTATTCGTAATTTCGGTATAACTATACTTTTTTGGAACAAAATCGTTGTAACACAAGAAATGTGCGTGATTCACTTTTGTAAATTGTGGCGTACCCGAAACAACTTTTCGTAGGTTTGTAATAAAAGCGAAATAGCCTCCCGTCGGTTGGTATTCTTCGTCAAATGCGTTTTGTACAACAACATCAAAGGTATAAGCTATTTCGTCATTGTAAGCTAAATCTTCTGGTGCAGAGCTGATCGAGAGCTTCATATTATAAACCGCCGGCGTCGCTGGCACACTTACGTCCGAAAAATCTACAATCAGATTCTTAGCGGTAGACGTCTGCTCCATCGGTTCGAGCGTAAAGTCTATATTAGGAACGCCCTCTACAGCATCAAGACCATCCGTCTCCATAATTTCATAGGTAAAATCACCGCCAGCAATATTCAGTGTTGCATATTTGACTTCCTGCGTGACCATAAAAGACGATGGGCCATCATCCGAATTTTCGCCAATCGTAATCCTATCTTCGGCGTGCGCGAGCGAACCGAAGCCTAGAATACTAAAAAGGCCAATCAAGATTAGACCAATCGCTTTTAGTGCCTTATTGCTCTTCATTAGCACCTCGTTTTTCTTATTAGCTTCAGAGTATTTATTTTTCATATCCCTTCCTCAGCCTCGAATTTTCCTTACTACAAAAATGCCAAGACCCGTGAATGCGCCGCCAAAAGCAATCGCAATCACAAGACTCGGCTTTTTATTGAAGACACCCGTAATTTCCGTCGAACTATCGTTTGTAAGAGTTATCGTTTGGCCAACATCACTGAACGCTACGTTGCCAGAAGCACTTGCGTCCGCCGCCGCACCGTTGTCCGCTACAAAAACACCACTATTTGACGTAGCGCTACTACAGCCAGTCCCCGTAAGGTCAGAACAGATATACGATACAGTATATCCACCGCTATTCGACCCAGTTATTGTATAGCTGCCGCCGATATAGACGCCATATATCACTATGCCACTTCCGTGATTTAAGCTTATCGTAGCGTCGCCATTTACAAAGTTTACAACACCCTCGTGACTAAGACTACCAGACGGATCAGTAAGCGAATATGTATCATAATCAAAGGAGCCAACGAGCGGTTCGTCGTTTTCGTCAGTAGCATGAATCGTAATCGCAAAGCTCTTGTCTACGCTGGCGGTATTACCCGTCACTTTATTAGCAATCGCAATACTTGTCGCAATACTTGTTTCTGCCTGTTTAAGATTCGTTACGACCCACTCATAACCCGGACTTAACATCTCAATCATAAAATCATTATTACTATTGCTAGCTATAAGATCCATAATATCCCATGCAAGCGAACCGTTGCTCTGAGTATCATCCACTGTCGCCCCTTCGTCATACAGCATAAAGTAATGCTTAGTCGTGTTTGCCAAGATGTATGGACTCGGCGCAGACACTTCTTGCCAGTAGTAGAGCTGACCGCCGTTTGGACAGCTTGGATTTGACGTAGTCGCGTAGCCACAGAGATTCGAGATTTGAAGCAAACCGTTATTATTCGTAGCGCCATAGGTTCCGTCTTCGGCGCCATTCAGGTCAATTTCTGTTTCAGTGCCAAGTTCACCAGTCGTCGTATCATACGCAACCTGCACAAGCTCAAATTCTACGCCTTCAATAGCTTCAGTAAGATTATTCGCATTAACCTTCTTAATGCTCATCGTGCCGTTATTGCTATTACTGATAGTACTGCCGACCGTGTGGTCACAAATAGCCGTGCTAGAATACTCTTCGCCGTTAGCATGAAGTATTGCGGTATTGAAATAAGTCGCGGTATCGTCAGGAATTGGATAGGCTACCGTTACACTGTACCAAATTTTGCGAGCAATACCGTCTGGCACATAGGCTGTCAAGACACGCGTTTCACTATCGTAATTAAAGCTACAATCATACACGATGATATCATTTTCGTCCGTGCAGATAATTGCATCGGAACTAGACAAAGTATTATTAGCTGGATTGTCCGGGTCGAGATTGGTCGCACTAAACGCGGTTGTCGAGATATTGACGTTATTCGAAATCCAATCAGTAACGGCCAACATCGGTCGCGTCTCGCCAGATTCGTACGGTTCACCATTATTCAGAAAAGCATAGTTAGCCGCATTGACCAAGATAGAATACGTGATTTTATTTGTCGAATCAAGGTTTTGGACAGTAAGGTCACGTTTATCAATTTGAGCGCTTGAGTCAGTGATCGGAATAACAGGGCCAATAAAACCAGGGTCGATTTCGTCTGTACTGAAATGTACAGTTCTAATAAAGTCTTCAAACGCAGCAAGATCGCTAGTAACCGTAGCAGTCATGCCGTAGTATTCACTAGTTCCTACTGGATTAGTCGAGCCAAGATCAGTTTCGAATTGAATATAATAATCACTACCATTCGCATTATTTCCGCTCATTGAATTATTGAGCGTATAGCCAGAAATACCAGCGCCAGAACAGTCATGGTTACCAACCTCGCAATAACCATAAAGGAAGTCCGCCATATTTATTTCGGCAGTTTTATTATCTGCAGAATAAGCAATATAGTATGACGGAATCGAAATCGTTGTGGCACCAGAATCAAAAATACAATTATCGGTCGTACAGGTTCGCATCACAAAGCCCTCACTTGTATTAAACGTATGACTACCACTAAGAGCTAGGCTTACTTTAAGATCCGGAAAAAAAGTATTTGTATAAAACTCTACGTTATATGTTGCATAGTAATTACCATTGCTTTCTTGAACGGCTGTCATATTAAAGGTATTAGCAAAAGAATCGGAAGACTTGTCGTAAGCCGTGGCATAAACTCTAGCTTCTGGATAATTATTGTAAACCATAGAATTCGTAGTGACCGTCCCCACTGTGCCAGGTAGCTCAAAAACGTCGCGGTCATGTACACCTACTTCTACTTTATCTAGATTTAATACTACCGAAAGGTCAATTGATACATTCGTAGTATGCGCGGACCACCAAGTCATTGCATCGTTAGTCGATTGCGGAACCACAGTTATAACATTGCTCTGCACGGTATATTCCGCAATAGTTACACCGTCCTTAATGATGGAAATTGGACTTGTAATGTTTTCAACCGAAGAAACAAAAGGATTTGTGCTATAGATACTAACAGCACTACTGAGGTCATAAATCCAAGCATCGGCGTTCTTAGCGTTTTCGAGCTCGTTATCGTCAAGATTAAACTCAAGATTCAGTTTCACCTGCCCGTCTCGGTCAACATTAGCAGCAGCCGAGCCATCAAGCTTCGTGAGCGTACCTGTAATATTACCACCCGTAAGCGCGTCTGTATAGGCCAAATTCAGATCTCCAGAAGCTTGCACGGTAGTACAGACAATGACAGCAGCAGTCAACAGCAATCCTGCGAAACTGCTGACAACTAGTTTGCGACGTCTCTCAAATTTGCTCTTGCGCGCAAATGTTCCGTGACGCAGAAACATCATCGAAAACACCTCTCTTTTTTTATTTTTGACCTTTTTGTTTTGACCTACAAAACTTAATTACATTATTACACAAGCTTTTTTTAAAACGCAAGTGCTTTTTTCTATTTTTCTACGTCGGTACTTTTAGCGGAGTCTGATGAATCTTTTTTCGATGGTTTTTTCGCGATTTTAGACGACGCGCTTGCTTTATGGCGCTTTGGAATTGGCGGCATTAATTCATTCTTTAGACGCTCGAGAGCTTCAATAGCATTTACTTCTCCAGCTTCCGCGGCGCGACTGTAATATTCCACTGCCTTCACAAGGTCAGGCTCGACGCCCTGTCCAGTCTCATAGGCATAGGCCATATTAGACAAACCCGTAACATCTCCGAGTTTTGCAGCCTGCTCGTAATAATAGAAACCCATTTTAGGTTCTTTTTTCGAGATGCCTAAGCCAAGACAATACATGCGACCGAGCTGGTTATAACAGTACGGATCATTCATGCTTGCCCCCACCTGATACTGACGAAGCGCTTCGGCATAGTTTTTCTCTACAACAAAGCCATTTTCATAATACAAACCTAGGTAAAACGGCGCTTCACGAATGCCGCTTTTAGCGAGTTTTTCAAAGATACAAAAAGCCGTCTCGCGGTCTCTCCGTACGCCACGTCCATGATGAAGTAGATTAGCATAATTAAACGATCCGCGTTTATCTCCAAGTAAAGCCGCACGCTGATACCATTTAGCCGCCTCTTTATACTCCGGCTTGCCCGTCCGCTGGCCGTATTCGTAAATATTACCAATGTTTACCATGGCGGTTGTATTACCAGCTTTAGCCGCTTCTCCCAAAACAGAAAGTGCCATTACAGTAGCACTGCGCGATGTACCAAGCAACGCTAAAAGATAGCCAAAATTGTTTGCCCCTTTTACGCTACCCTCTTCGTAGGCGCGCTTATAGATAGCAAGCGCCTTAGCTTTGTCTTGCTTGTATAGAATACCGTTTTCAAGATTATAGCCAAGCGTACAAAGTTCCTCTAGTTCTTCTTGTGAGAGTTTGCCGCTTTTTAGTTCTAAAATAATTTCGTCGTTCATATATCAAAATTGGTACACCCGAGAGGAGTCGAACCTCCGACACCTGGTACCGGAAACCAGTGCTCTATCCACTGAGCTACGGGTGCACTACTCTTAATTATACATCAGGGAAAGAACAACGGCGCTCCCCTATATCTTTTACCTCTTGAAAAGTGTATAATTTAGCTATGAAAATACGCGAGAATGTGCCAATTGCCAAATTAACCACAATGCGTCTCGGCGGTCCGGCGCGTTACGTTATTGAGATCGAAAGAGTTGAAGACCTTCCAGAGGCCTATGCTTTTGCGGCTGAAAAAGACCTGCCAGTTTATGTCTTGGGTGGCGGCAGTAATATCGTTGGTCGCGACGGCGGTTTTGATGGCGTTATTCTCGTTAATCGCTTACTGGGCATGGGCGAAGTCGCACCTGCCAAAGACGACAAGATTGAGCTTTGGGCTGCTAGTGGCGAAGCCCTCGATGATTTCGTGCGCTATAGCACCAAATACGGCTGGTCTGGCATGGAGTGTCTGAGCGCGATTCCTGGCACAGTTGGCGCCGCTCCAGTACAGAACGTCGGCGCATATGGTCAAGATATCGCGGGCGTGCTCAAAAACGTCGAAGCTTACAATATTAAGACCAAGCAATTTGTCACTCTGCCTGCCTCGAAACTCGATTTAGGATACCGTCGCAGCATCTTTAATACAGGCGAACTCGTTGGTCGCTATTTCATCACAAAAATCACCGTCACTCTCGAGAAAACAGAACTCAAACCGCCATTTTACAATTCCCTACAAAAGTATCTCGACGACAACGAAATCGACGAATACACTCCCGAGAATATTCGCAAAGCCGTCCATGCTGTGCGCACTAAACTACCGAATCCAGAATTCATCGCAAGTAGTGGCAGTTTCTTTAAAAACGTTTATCTAAATGAAGATGATAGCAAGAAAGCCATCGACAAAGGCATTCCGGTCTGGGATGGTGGCAAAATTCCTTCTGGTTGGCTCATCGAAAACGCTGGTCTAAAAGGCCAACTCATCCACGGTATGCGTGTCTGGGAGACCGCAAGCTTAGTCCTTGTCAACGAGAGCGCTAAGAGTTACAAAGATCTCGACGCGGCACGCAAAGAAATCATCAAAACAGTACAAGACAAATACGGACTCACCCTCGAGCAGGAGCCGATGGAACTCGGAGACGAATAATGAGCGAAAAACTAAATGGCAAGGAGTTGGCGAGCTTCATTAAAGAACGCCAAGCCGCACAGGTGCGTAGCCTCAAAGGGCGCAAAATTCAACCCAAACTAGCAATTTTTTACGATAACGACAATCCAGTAATTCTGAAATACATTTCACTCAAACAGCAATACGGCGACGATATTGGCATTGAGGTCGAAACAATCAAGTTTAACAAAGATAATGCCGAAGAATTACTCAAGAAATCTGCTAAGGATAAGGCAACTCAGGGCATTATCGTACAGCTGCCGCTCAAAGAAGTAGATAATAGTATCCTAGATTTAATTCCGCTCGAAAAGGATGTCGATGGTCTGCGCGAACAGTCCGACACTGCGACCGCTATGGCAATTCACTGGCTATTAACCGGTTATGGGGTCGAGCTACCAAAGCTCAAGCTAGCAGTCGTTGGACGTGGCAAACTCGTCGGTCGTCCGCTTATCAAGATGTGGACCGAGAGCGGCTACGACGTAACTACTTTTGGCCGCGATAGTAATCTGCATGATTTGATCAATTTCGACGTAATCGTCACCGCTACTGGCGTCCCAGGTGTAATTACGAGCGATATGCTTAAAATTGGCGCAACCGTAGTTGATGCCGGTACCGCAAGCGAAGATGGTGTCATCAAAGGTGATCTCGCCGAAGAGGTGCGCGAGCGCGAAGACCTAATCCTAACACCAAAGATTGGCGGCGTTGGGCCACTCACGGTCACAATGCTTTTCGAAAGAGTCTTGCAGGCTTGCGAAAAACAGAATTAGACTTTTACGAAAATACCCCCTCAAAGAAGGGGGTATTTTTTATGTTGTTTATGGATGAGCTTTGTTAAAGTCACTAATTGCAGTTTCAAGACCATCGTAGTCGCTCGCCGTAGCGTTCTGATATGCTTTCAGCTTCTTCATGTCGGCATAAGTTGATGCGATTTGACGCTGAATGTCCTGATTAGTACCGCTCTTCATATAACTTTCCAGCTGCTCAATCTGTGGTTTCGCGACGTCCGCAAGCCATTCAGCATTAAAGTCGTCTGACCGAGCAAGCGCTTCAACCCACTGGTTGTGCTCGTAAACTGGCTGACCTTTTTTAGTACCAATCTGCTGACCATTCCACTTTGCTGCAGCGCCAGTCGGCGGAGTATCTGAGGCGATTGCTTTATAATACTGACGCATCGCGCCATGCTTTCTCTTGAGTACACCATCACTGTCCGCAAGACGCTTGCGTGCCACCTCGCGGCGGATCTCATCTGCCCTCTCACCGTCACCGAGATTATCAAGAGCCGTAGCAATGCAACCATCGGCGTCATTCTTATCATTAACGGTATTCCAATGCCTAACAGCGCCAGAAATCTGCGCCGCAATATCTTGAGCCGTACCATCGCTATTAATAATCTCTGCAATTTTATCAGGCATTCCTTCGTTACCCACACTCGCAAGCATCTCTTCGGTAGCTTTGGCCTGCTGATCCATTTCCTCGTAGCGCGCCATCTCTTCGGCATTATTATCACTACGCCGCAAGGCACGATCTTGCTGGGCGCGTTTTGCGGCATCTAGGCGCTGCCTCTGACTATGCGAACGAGTCATCCCGCCCCACCAGGCTTTATCGCCGTTTTTATTCACGCCAGCACGCATGCGATTCGCTCGCTCCTTTGCGCCACGATCAAGTTGTCGCCCGAGTTTACTATTGCGCGCAACACTTCCGACAAAACCTTTAAGTTTGTTCGCGAGACCCTGCAGCTTCGCGCCTAGCGCGCCAGCCGACTGGATAATTGTTTTTGGGATCAAAAAGATCGGAATCACGCTTGCCGCTACGGCTATCACCATTGTAAAGATATTCACGGCGCCATTCTTATCGCTTACCCCCATCGCCGCCAAAATAACATTTGCAGCAAAAGCACCACCTTTTACCATGAGCGAACAAATCGGATAGGCAAGCAGTAGCCCCCTGAATAGACCAAACCATTGATTAAAGGTCTTTTTAGTGCCCGGTAAAATATATAATAGAACCGCTACTGGCGAAGTAATCGTCAAGAGAATAATTAGGGCTTTACGTAACTGAATCACGGTTAGTAGCAACAATATACCAATTACAGTCGAAAGAACCGCTACCAGCATCAAGAGCGTTAGCGACTGACCAGACGCAAGCGCAGTTTTTGTCGCGAAGAAAGCCATAATACCAGCTAACACACCGCCAACCGAAACTCCACTCATAAACATAGTTTGACTCTGAGTATCCGTCAGGGCGTTAAAGTTAATCTTAGCTTTAGCCGAAGCCGCCAGTCCATCAAACACTGCACCAACACCGTCACCAATAATATTTGCAACATCTATGGCTATACGACAAAGGAAGAAGGAAAGATTTATAATAATCGCAGCAGCAATGATACGCGGCAAAGATTTTTTAATACCATAGTTAGATATACCCAATCCCGTGATTTGCGAAACGATCATCACCATAAGCATGGCGACCAGAATAATGTCCGCGATAATCCGGAAGCGATTCCAGGCCTTCTCGAGAGTTTTCGAGCTAAAAATCGTCGGATCCATACTCATGTATTTCTGAACATACGGATACACAGTAGCTGTCAGCCCGCCGGCCGCCTTGTTTAAACCACAGGCAAACCAACCCCAACCCGAAGCCTCTTTCGTACAGTTCGTCGCTTTGCGGTCAGTTTCGATCAGACTTGTATCGTCCCCCAAATTTATCAAGGCGTCATCGAAGTTAAAATCACCGCGACTCGTCTCGCCATCCAACGCATTATATAAATCACTAGAATACACAAGATCATTCCGCACCAGGCCATCACCTAAGCCTAAGTTAGACTTAGCGCACGTATAGTAGGATATCGAATCCGTCGAGATTGTACCGCATTTTTTCCAAACCTTGTCAGCATTACTTTCGGCATAAATGTCCGCGCTAATTGTCAAACCAAAAAGCCCACTAAGCAACAGCATTGCTACCGACAATACAATTTTTCGAACATTTTTATTCTTCATCCGCCTTCTTCCAATCTTTGATGTCTTTCGGTTCCGAGTAGCTTGACGTGCCACCAGGGCCACATTGAATCTCCGCCCCAGGACCAACGTTCTTAATTGACTCTTTCATTTCGTCAAAGAAATCCGGTAGCGCCTCATCGAATTGTTTTCTAGTCAGCTGAACATCCCCAACACGGCGCGCAACATAGTCGCCCTCGAAAAGCTGTTCCTTCTCAGCCAATTGTGGCACGGCAGACCAGATATATACATTATCGCCATGTGCATAAATAGAAGCATATGCGCCATAAAGGTCATAACGATCAATATAAAAGTTCTCGCCGCCCTTATCCATCGCAAAAGTCAGCGTGAGCTTAGTTGGAGTGATAGTTGCGTCTTCGTCTCCGACTGGAGCCCAAGTTACAGTACAATTCATCGTTTCGCGATTATTTATCATTTTTGCAAACTCGCTGCGTAGAACTTTTTCCGAAGCGATTTTACCGCTGCGAACACCTATGATAATTAGACCAATCGTCGCTAAGACAAACGCTGCACCTAATACAGCAATTGTAATAATCGATCTCCGGCGTGCTATTTGTGATTCTCTATCCATATTATGATCTCATATTAATCCGTTGTGTTATTACGTCACAGATAGATGTAGCACTATCAGACTGTTGTTGTAGCGCCTTTTTCGCATCATTATCAGTTGTAGCACTTATTAACGTTTTCGACTTTTGCCTGATAGCCTTATCCATATCTTCCATCACACCACGCATAATCTCGTTGCGCGCATTAGTCAATTCCTTGCCGTTCAAGCCTTTCCTACGCAAAATTTCATCCAGCTGGGCATTCGCAGCTTTCGTAATTGCCTCCATCCGCACAGTGTCGCAACCACTAGAATTCGTAAGTGCTCCCAGAACGCCATCATTGCCTCCTGGTCGCGTATGCTCATCAAGAAAGGTTTCCTTGAAGTTATCGCGAAACTTTTGCTCAACAGCCTCTTTCGCAATACCATCATAGTCCGTAGCCGGCTTGAGCTCTGCACGGTCAGAGCGAATCGTCCTAGCCGTCTCTGCTTCGACCGCAGTTCTACGAATATTCTTAATATGCTCAAGATTTGCTACTTGCTCTGGAGACATCGTAGACCGTATTACCGCGCTATCCAAGGCGCCCTCAGCCAGAGCAAGCGCCTTAATCGTGCGCGAACTGTGTAGCTCCTTAGGATCTCCTTCGACCTTCGACATAAGATCTTCAACAACACGCCTCTGCGCAGATAAATCCATTTCGGCAAGATGCTTTGGCGAGAGGCCATCTAATTGTCTTTCCGTAATAGCAAAGTTCTTATCCACGCCCAAATCACCAACGTTTAAGGTGCCGTTATCATTACCGTCTTTCAAAATCGCGTTAATCTTATTACTAAGAATTGGGTTTTTCTTTTTAATCGAATTTAGCTCAGCCGGCGTCATACCATTAGCAATCGCTTTTATTGCAGTAACATTTTCTTGTACTTTTTTGTCTGCCAATAAAGCCTCGAGTGCATCACGGCCAGCCGCACCGTCCGCCACCAATGCGGATGTATAGGCGCTCAACTGAACCGGATTCATTGTTTTCGGATCGGCGGCCATTTTCTTCATAGCATCACTAACCTGCGTCACGTTAAGGTTATCGTTTTTAATCTGTGCGCGCCAAGCCGCAGTTTCAAGGTTACGTTCCTGATTTCCAATATCCGCAAAGCGAGCGTCTGCCATTTTTTTCTTTTTAGCACGAATCGAAGCTTTAACGCGTGAAAGCTCACCCGCAGAAGTATGTTCTAGATCCGTACTACCCGCTTTAAGATTCGGATTTTTTACCTTTGCACGATAAAGACGTTGCCCCTTAAGCATACCTCTGCGAATTTGAAGATCCGTAAGCGGTACGGAGACTTTTTCATACTCGTTACTCGTAGGGTTAAAGACATAGAAATTGCTGCGTTCATTTTTCTCCACATCCTTTAACTTCTTTTTATAGGCGTTCGCACGGCGCTCTTCAGACTGAATACGCACGGCATTCTTGATATATGGCGCGTTAGGGGAAAGCTTATCTCCAGCTCGTAGTGTAGCATTATAAGCACGCTTCACGAACTTCGTCGCCTTATTGTCGTTAGCGTTGATTATTTGCTTCTTCGGCGTAATTTTGTTACCAAAGCCAAGCCACGAGCGCTTATAGCCCGCACGCGCAAGTTGTATATTCTGATCAGAACGACGCTCCAAATCTGTCACCCAGCGATGCCTACGAAATGCGCCCCGTCCATTCTTCTGTAGAAAACCGTTTAATCTTGCCATCGCACTCTCGGCCGCGCCTAGAGACTTCATCATCACGGAAGGAATTAAGAAATATGGTACGGTCGCAATCAGCAAAAAGCTAAGATTTCGCAGAATTTCAGCATAACTGCCACTATCGGTCCACGTGCCATATATCACCGCCCCCGCATAGCTGCCTCCGTATATCATAAGACTACAGATTGGATAAGCAAAAAGAATACCTTTAAACAGCGAGAACCACTTGCTAAAGATGGATTTCGTACCCGGAAGCATGTAGCATACAAATGCAATAGGCGCAAAGACCACAAGCAATATACAAAGCGCTTGGCGCACGACCGAAACCACAAAGAGCAAGCATACCGCGAGCAGAATTGCTACAAAGCCTAAAATAACTAGAAGAATAATCTTCGTACCTAGACCCTTAGCCGTAATAACAAGGAAACTCACCACGCCAATCATTAGGGTCATAAGTGCCGTACCGCCACCAGTAGTAAAGTTAATATCCGGTGGAATCGAATCAATCATTAGATCTTCAAACATTGAACCAAGCCCAGAGCCGAGGATATTCGCAAGATCAATAGCACCTTGACAGATTAAATACGAAAGGTTAACCATTACGATGCCCGCTATCATGCGCGGTAACATTTTCTTGACGCCGTAATTACTGATACCGATACCCGTAATCTGCGAAAGGACCACTACAAAAAGCAAAATTCCAAAAGCAATATTCGCTAAGCCCCGCACACTACTCCAGGCGGTATGGAGCGCGTGTCCAGGCGAGCCGATATATTCGTAGTCGAAGGTCGCCGGACTGATCTCAAGAAAAAAATCAGCAAAAACCTCATAAGCGGCGGTCATAAAGGACGCAATGTGATCCAGTGAAGTACAAGTCAAGTTTTGGAAAAAGCCATCACATTCCGGTTTGCTATACTCGCCATTTGCAGCAAAGGAACGCGGCGCGAAGACGCCAAACACCGCAACGAAAGTAATTGCAATTAGCGCCAGACGCTTGAAAAGTTTTTTCATCAGAAACTCCCTCCGCCAATATTCGTGAAGCGACTAATATTTGGACGATAATACTCGAGTTCGTCACCTTGCGCTTTGCAATGAATTTTACGATTATCACTATTATCTAGCATTAGACCGTCAGGAAATTCTAACCCCGTGCGCTTAGCGAATTGCTCTTTCGTCTCAATAAAAGATTTTTCCTTGATGACATTTTTGTCATTTTTCGCGCCGTTATATACCACAGAATATATTAAATCATCCACGTAGATTATATCCGTAACATTGTCTGCTAACCAAATATTACTAATATATGCTTCGTCCCAGCCATCTTTAGCAGCCACAGCATAATCCGAACTTTTCGCTTTGCCCCCTTCATAAGCCGTGCAATTCATTGCATCATGATATTCAATACGCGCATTAAACTCTTCAACACTTATGTCGCCTGCTCCTGTATTTGAGAAGCGGCGAATAGCAAGAACAATTATGGCAAGGATTGCCAAAAAGGACCCTGCCGAAACGCCAATTATCGTTATCAAGCGTTTGCGTTTTTGCGCAGATTCATCAACCGGCACTGATGGTGTACTTGAGACTGCCTGGGCAAAGAAGTTTTGGCCAGAAAAATTACGCGTACCCGCCGTCCTGGCGCGACTCGAAGTGATATATTTTGGTTTTTGTTTATCTGATTGCATTTTCTGGCTTCCGGCCTTGTTTTTATTTTAGCACAAGCTTAATTATTCTTCTTTCTAACGGCTCCTAAACAATGCAATTTGCCCGACAACCGCATCGCGACTGACGCCATTTTTAAAGCTAAAGCTCGGCGCGGAGATCTTATCGTACAGAGAGCTCATCATGACAGTATGCTGTGCTTCAAGATCTTCTTTAGCTTGCTGTGTTGGAGCGCCAGCAAGATCCGAGGCTGCCACTTTATCAAGTTCTTTAACGGCCGCTTCGAGACCAATCAAGTCGCCGCTTTCCGCATACTTTGTCGCTTTATCAATCAAGAAGACCTTATCTGTAGCACTTGCACTGGTCAAATCTCCGGCCTGAATACCATCCAAGGATGCTGGCGGATTATTCGGGTCAAAGGTATAGCTACTCGGCCTCTGCAATTCATTTGTTGCTTTCGTGTCGATTCTCGTGTTGCGTTGACTAAGATAATCATTCGCGCCATTCATTGAATCAAGCGTAACATTATTTGCAAGCTCAGGACTGGTCGTAATTTCTTCCATGGCGCGCGTATACTGCACTGAAAATTCTGTATCATAATCGGCTTCCGCGTTGGTACGTAACTGTGTTTTAGTCCAATCAGAATAGTTTTCATAGTCTGCACTAAAGTTAAAGCTAAGACCAGATTTTGCCAGGTCAAATGATGCAGGAGCACCGCTAGAGGTGCCAACATTGTGCCCGCGACCGGCGGATGCTAATACTGCGGCAGCATATGGCGAACGACGCGCCATGCCGTCGAGCTCTTTTTGGCTGAAAACACTAGCCATAGACGCATATTCTTCTGTCGTGTGCAAGCCAGAGCTCATATACGCTTCAATTTGAAGAACGCCCTCTTGTGTCTTGGAAAGAGCATGCACGATGGCCGCACGACCAATGCCGTCGCCATTTTGATTAGCCTCAACAAGCATCGTGCCAAGCTGCTGAGGATCGAGCCTTTGCAGTTCGTATTCTTCTTCACGCTCCTTAATACGCATATTCCGCTCAGAATTTTGAATATATACCGGATCCTGTTTTCGAACCTCATGATCGGCGTCAAATTTATGCCCATTCATGGCATCCTGTAAATAGCGGTCTGAACGAGCTGGACGATGGCTGTTATACCAGCCACGGAATTTGTTACGTGTTTTCTTGAATGGGCCGTGTTTCGCTTCTGGCTTATAGTGCGCCAGCTGATCGAGATGCTTCTGGTTAGCCTTAGCCTGCAAACCTTCAGCAACACCACTTTGGCTAAAGCTACGCGAAGCTCTGTTTGTAAGGTCATTTTGTACTTTAGCAACAACAGTATTTAGTTTACCGAGAGAGTCATTAATAACTTTCGGAATAAAGAAATATGGCGTTACAGCTACAGCGAATCCGCCCAAGAGACTATATGGCGTGGTTGGTCCCCAAGTAGCAATCAAGACCTTAGAGGCAAACAGACCGCCATAGACCATAATACTCGCAATCGGAAATGCCAAAAGTAAGGCTTTAAACAAATTAAACCATTTATCGAAAATGCTTTTCGTGTTTGGAAGAACATAGCAAATCAGAGCAACCGGCGAAACTACTACTAGTATTACAATCGCGGCACGGCGAATGCCAAGCGTAACAAAGAGCGCAAAAATCGCAATTAACCCCGCGAGCAATGCCAATATGAGCGGAATCAATAGTGCTGGATTAGTAGCAAGCGCGTAAATACCCGCTACAATCAGCGCTAGTATAACTGTCAGGTTTGCTACTGTACCCCAGCCATCAGCTGCACCCTTCACCGCAGGGATCGTTACATCTTCGGCCATGCTCTCGATTAAACCCCCAATAGATTGGCCAAGAATATTGCTCAAATCAATTGCGAGCTGACAAATGAAATATGAAAGATTAACGAGAACAATGCAGGCAATCAAGCGTGGTAGAAGTTTTTTGACGCCATAGTTACTAATACCCATCCCCGAAATTTGCGACAAAATAATCACAAACAACAAAATCACAAAAGCAATATTTGCAAGATTACGAAAATATCCCCAAACTTCATAGGTCGAATCTCCAGCCGTCATACTTTTAACATCATCATCAAACTTCAGCAATTCCGGCGATACATCGAGCGAATTCGCAATGGTACTTTCATATAGACTAGAAATTGCATCCTGCAAGCCATCGACTATTGGACAGAAAATATAGCCAATCAAGCCATTTTCGGAGAGACAAGTTGGATCCTCGTCGTCCTTATCCTCGTCCGCAATGTCATAAAAGCCAACGTCCAACGGTTCGTCATATTTGGTACTTAATTGATAATTAGAAGAACTCGCTTTCTTATCGTTACCGAAACTTATTTTATCCGTGCATTGCGCGAAACTATGGTCCGATGCAAGAAGACAAACGCGCACGGTGTACGTATACGGACTCGAGCTAGTATCGTACGATGGCCTGCCATTCGCGACAAAATAATACATATTATCATGCGAATCGCCATCCTTTTTTACAATTGTAAACTGACTGACCGACAATATCGTATACCCCGTATTAGCCGAATCCTCACTGATAACCTGAATCTCATCAACGCCTAATTCATAGTCCGTACCACCTCCGGCCGAAGCGCCAATATAACCTTCGACTTTAACTTTTTTGAGTTTAGTCGCGGTTGCGCGGTCAGTTTTAACATCATAAATTTTTACAGAATCAGCCGGACCATCGGCATAGATTGGCACATTTACCGAAAAGAGCGCCAAAAATACAGACACAAGAATACTAGAGATAATACTAAGCCCGCTTTGATGCTTTAGTTTTTGTGCTAAAACATTAAAGCCCACTCTTTTGCTCATAGTAATATTTTAGCATAAACATTATATGTTTATTTTATTCAATCACGGATTCCTACTTTTATCCGCAACCCCTTTAATAATATCTGCACGTCGCACCGAAGTCTTACCCATAAGGTTGGTATCGTCAGAGATGCGTTCACAGTGTGATATAAAGGTTTGAGAGAAGGCATCGTTGCGCAATGTGAAGTTTCCAGCCTGGAAATCTTGAGGAGTAACTGCTCCGCCTGCGCCGCCTGTACTCTGAACACTTTGCTGCATCATTTCCTCCATAATATCGCCATTGAGGTTGGCAAAGTCTTCGTCCGAAAAATTATCGAGCATATCTGCCGTATACGTGCTAAGGCCAGGCGAACTGAAGTCCTCGAGCTGCGGCAGTGGCGCGCCGGAACCTGCAGGCGGATTCGCCGGCGCGTTACCCCATTGAGTTAGAGCTTTGGCAAGGCGAGGATCTTGTTTTGATAGCGTGCCCATCGCTTCCATGGAAAGGCTACTACCCATTGCACGCTTCACATTATCCGATAATGGTGCCCGTGAACCACCGAAGCTTGCGTCCGACAAATTCTTACGCAAGACTTTTCGTCCCCCCGAGCTGCCCGCAAGCGCACGTGTAAGCGCCTTGATTTCCGCCTCCTGCATGCGCACTTCTTGCCTGCCCTTGTCTCCTTTTCCGGCAGCCTCGCTCAGTGCGTCCTGCGCCTTAGCAAGACGCTCCCCCAGAGCTTCTGGCACCTCTCCACGTAGTTTTATACGATTTGCTGCTTCTTGTTCAAGGGCGCGATCCTCGCGATTCTGCATAAGGTCTGGGTTAGCTTTCATATTTTCAAGCTCTCGCTCGTCCGCAGCAAATTTTAACGCTGCATCTACGTGGCGATTACTCCCAAAGCGACTGCGCTTAATGTTGCCATCTTTGTCACGCTTAATATTTCCTTTACTATCCGTCTTAATACCAGACCAACGATAAGCACGATTGCGATCAGTCTTATATTTAAGATCTTTTGCCATATCACTGCGCGCAAGCCTTTGTCCTGCAAAGCCATGGATGCCTCGCTTGGCTTGCTCTGTAAACTGTGTTAGTTTTCCAATAGATCCCTTTATTACACTTGGGATGAAGAAATATGGCACAATGCAGACCAACATTGAACCCAACGCAGCAAAGAAGTTGTTGTCTCCGTCCCAAACCTGATATAGAATTTGCGCAGCTAGCGAACCAGCGCCCATCATTATGGCCGCGATTGGATACGCGAGCAGCACCGCCTTAAACAAGCCGAACCACTTTTTATAGACGCTATTTAACCCTGGCACAGAATAGCAAATGATTGCAATTGGCGAAACTACCACTGACAACACAGCCAATACTTGTCGTACGCCAAGGACAAGAAACAAGAAAATGACCGCCAGTAGAAGCCCGATAGCCGAAATCATGACAGGGACAATAAATACTGGACTTATTTTCATTAATACAATTACAGCGCTCAAGAGGCCAATCACGACCGCAATAACCGCAATCGTGATACCTGTATCGTTTGTACCACGCGCCACTAAAGCACTGTCTTTGACGAGATTGTCAAAGAGCGCCCGCATGCCACTACCTGCGATATTACTCATATCAACCGCAATTTGACAAATGATATACGATAAGTTCACTAGTACTGCGCAAAGTAGTATGCGAGGTAGAGCCTTTTTAATGCCGTAATTACTTATACCAACACCCGTAAACTGCGAAAGAATTACAATAAACAGATAGATCACAATCGCAATATTAGCAATACCTTGAAAGTATTGCCAAGCAGAGAATACACTGTCTCCTGGGTCGTTCGTGCCTGTATGCGTAAAAAGCTGCGGCTTCACCTCTAGCCATTCTTGCAAAACCGTCACAAAGATATCATTTACAGTTTTCTGTACCGTATCGATCATTGGACAGCTCATCCAGCTAGTAGCCCCACCCGCGTCTAGACAAGACGACAAATCGAGCTTGCTGACAGCATGCGCCGTACCTACCGATAACAGTAGACTCGTCACAATAAACGCCGTTGCTAGGAGCTTTTTGAAGATTTTACTGCGCATTTTCGGCGTCAATCTCCGTCTTGTGCGCCTTCAAGGTGTCCGTGTAGCTATCAATGCCGTCACTCTTGCAGGTAATTGTCATACCCTTGAGCTTCGTGCTCTGATATTCGTCAGCTGTAAGCTTTACGTAATTATAGAAGTTATCTTCGAATCCACTCTCGAACTGTTCACGATTAACCTTGGCGGACTTTGCGACCTTCTCATTTTCACTGAGGCGATATTTTGCCGTACCATCTCCGGCCGCACGAACAGTGTTTGTTACGGACCACAAATAAGCATCTTCACCACTGAAGTAGATTGAAACCGGCGCGTTTTCCAAACCGAGACCACTCACAATAGAGCCGGCACTCAAGCTTCGCGTAGCGTCAAAATTACTTACAAAAACTTCCGTCCAACCATCATTGGCTGCTATTGTCCAAGCTTTCTCAGTCAGAAGCTCATATTCGCCATCTGTATAGCTTTGTCCGGTATATTTAGCGATATTATAATTCGCAGTACAGTTCATAGCCTGACGTTCATCGATACGCTTGTTATATTCTTCGTAGTCAATCGTTTCTTCTGTTACAACTACGACCGCCGGTTCGTCTGGCTTTTCAGTCTCGTCACCACCCTTGTTGGCATTAATAATTGAGATAACGCCCCAAATACCACCGCCCAGCAAAAGCACAACGACAATAATAATTACAATTATTAGTGGCAATGATATATCTGATTTCTGTTTTTGCGGCTTCGGCTGAATGTAAGGCTGAGGCGCCGGCATTGGCGCCGGCATTGGCGCCGGCATTGGCTGCGGCATTGGCTGCGGCATTGATTGCGGCATTGGTTGCGGAGCGGGCTGAGGGATTGGCTGCGGTGCTGGTTGGGGTGCCTCCGGCGGCAATTCTGGCTCCGGCTTTGGCACTGGTCGTGGCTTTGGCGGCGGCGCGATAGGTTCCGGCTCCGGTTCTGGCTCTGATTCGAGGATTGGTTCTGGCTCTAGATCCGGTTCCGGTTCGACGGGATTCGACAAAAATTCAAGCTCACTATCTTTTATGCCACCAAAAGAAGTTGCGGAACCACCTATGGCAATCTGTGGCTGTTCGCGTGTATTTGTAACACTAAAAGCGTTGGCGCGATCATATGACGAAGTTGCATAAGCAGAATTATCTACCTGTTCACGCAACGCTGCAAGCTGCGGATCGTCACTCAATGAGTTACCCGAATTTAGCCTCGAGCCATCGTCCTTATCCTGATCAGCAAAAGGATTGTTCTGCCTTAGCTGTGGATTTTTACTATTTGCGCCATTATTGTCCATATTATTTATTTTAGCATAAACGTCTTGTGCTGGCGACGTAACAATTAGGTCTTTAATCGCTCAATAACTTCGCGCTTGGCGTTTGTTGCGCCCTTATATGATTCACTGCCTGTATAGGCACTAGCCGCAGCCCTCACACTCTGCGCCCCAGCTTGCAAATTCGCAATCTGTGCCGGCGTTGTACTAGCATTGGAGAATTCCGGTGCAGCGCCAGACTCAATCGCATTAACACGCTGTTCAAGATATTGCACTTCGGAAGTATCTTGCGCTTCAAGCTTACTTCCAGTCATACGTCGCATTGCGTCACCGGATAGCTGATACTGATCAATCCTACCCACTTGCATCCCACTACCACTATTCACGACGTCTCTAGCCCAGTTTGCTAGCCTGACATTTTGGCCCTCCATCTCGCCGAAGCCCTGTTCCATAATAGTCCGCGCGACTGTCTGTTGGTTTTGTGTACTTATTCCATTATTAGAGAGGGCTTGCATGAGAACCATTCGACCCGCTTCGCCCTGCGACAAGAGATGTTCAGTAGCCGCTCGAGTTTGGTATTCGTCGTCATTACCCAAAATTGCATTCATGCGCCCAAGCTCTGCGGACTGCGAGGTAATACCCTGCGACTCCTGAATCTCGCTTTGTTCCGAAACACGTTTTGCATCGTCGCGTGCGCCGATATTTCCAGCATCATCATACAACGCAAAGCGATTAAGTGCTGCGTTAGATTTTTGCGCACCAGCTAGGTTTCTATCCATATTAGTCGTACGCATACTATTTAGCTTACTGCGCATAGAGTTACGTGTATCTTCCGACATAAATCGTCGCGTGACTCTATTATCTGCAAGCTTATCACCAATCGAATGCAGATTGCCATCTTTACCACGGTAAGTAAACGAGCGACGGCGCTGAGTTTTTTCAGCTTTGATGTTATTGGCATCCGTAGCAAATCTGGTCTCGGAAAGCCTTTTACCAGCAAACTTCGTAATGCCATTTTGAGCCTTTAACACTAGGCCATCCAGGGAGGCCAACGCACTGCGCGTGATTTTCGGTAACATCGTAATAGGTACAATACAGATCGCCATCGAAACAATCGCCATAATAAAGCTCTCGCCATTCCAAACCTTCATCACAAGACGGGCTGCAAAGTTACCACCCATCATCAGAAGCGAGGCGATTGGATAGGTTAGAAGTAAGCCACGAAAAAGTTTAAACCATTTATCAAAAATCGACTTTGTGCCCGGAAGAACCGCCATGGCGATTGCGACCGGCGAAGTTACAACTAGAATAATCATCACAGCTTGACGAACAACTAACATTAAATAGGTAAAGAATACCGTAAGTACACCACCGAGCAAAGCCATAATAATTGGCATCAAGAATGCCGGACCAACCGCGATCGCCGCCACGACAATTGCAACCGCCGCAATCACGACCGCCACTATTACCGATGCAAAAATAGACATACCTGCCACACCGCCAGCATTTTCGAGCTCAATATGACTCGAGAATTCTATAAAGAGGTTCGCGATGCCAGAACCAAGAATATTACTCAAGTCTACAGCTATCTGACAAATAGGATAAGATATATTCACAACCACCACCAACGCAATAAAGCGTGGCAACATCGCGCGGAGATTATAGCGTCCTTCACCAAAACCCGTAAATTGTGCGAATATGATAAAGAACAACACTAACACGAAGAAGATATTAGCGTAAGTCCTAAAGCTTCCCCAAGCATCCTTTGCCGCATTCGTATTAGTCGTTTCATTGGTTGCAACCGTTAAAATCTGCGGATCAAAGACTAGCCATTCTTCAACAATACTTGTATAGATCCGAGTCATAAAGGAAGAAAGACCATCAATGAGCGGACAAGTAAACCAGCTCAGAGCTTCGTTAGCTGCATAGCACGGATCAGTATAACCTTCCGCAATTTTTTCACCCTCATCACTGTTACCATCTTCATCTTTCGGCGTAGTACGCACGCGTGTGCCCTCGATCGCGTCGCAACGTACGCGATTTTTCATCGCGTCATCCTTGCTAACCCCGCTACCGATATATTTCGTGTCACTACATTCCATCATGGCTTCCTGATCAGTAAAACCTGCGTCTTTCACACATTTCACAATTTCGTCGGCCTGTTCGTCGGCCTTTTTCTTTTCATCATCATTTTGAGGATCAATATTAATATCCATCCCCATGCATACCTCAAATTCTGCTTGTTTATCTGGAGTGATTTCCGCAAAACTTGCACGACTAGAAAAAAGATTAATGATAGACGCAAAAAGCAGAACCACAAAAAGGCTTATTGCACGAAAACTTTTTAGATGCCCTTTTGTTTTAAGCATAATCTTAGCTTTATTTTAGCATAAGCAAACTTGCTATTTTGTCCGAAAATCCATTTTTCTGAGGCAGCAAAAAACCTCCTGGATAATTCCAAGAGGCTTTTTGCGGGGCGAGCCACGAGCAGAAGAGAAGCTCCTGCTCGTTCAATTTGGCTCTGATAGCAAGTTCGGTTTTATATCGAGCTAGCACTGCCCCAGCATTCCCTAACCAATCTAGTAGTTAGTTTTTTGGGAAAACTCTATACTAGGCGGTCAAGTTATTTTTTGCGACTAATGATATAGCCAGCAGTGGCAGCCGAGAGCGAAGCAATCGCTACAATGGCGCCAAGTGTGCTTTCAGCACCAGTAGTTGGATACTCTGGCACATCAGGCGTTTCAGGTGTTTCAGGCGTTTTGCAGACAATACCCTTGACAGTTACGTCAGCAGTATCAGTCTTTGTCGTCTTATCATCGTTGTTGTATTTACCAGCAACAGTATTGGTAAGCTTAGAATCTTCACAATCGTCAGCAAACGAGTTGTCGACAGTTGCATAGAAGTAGATCGTAGCTTCAGAACCAGCCTCAACGCTACCAATATTAAGACCACCGTTGACGATTTCGTCACCCATAGTCTTGCCATCAGTGTTCTTTGCGTTGTAGAGAACGGTCGAACCTGCAACATAATTCATGCCAGCAGGAAGCTTGTCGCTAATTACAACCTTTTCAAGCTTAGTGTTACCAGTATTCTTGAACTGAATGCGATAACGGACAGTTTCGTTAGCCTTAACAGCAACGTTTTCATGCCATTCATCACTACCCTTGATTTGAACCATCTTGTTTAGTTTGAAATCTGGGGTATCTTCAGTACAAACCTGGCCATCAATCGTAACAACAGCGTTGTCAGATTTGGCAGTCTTGTCGTTATTACCGTATTTACCAGTAACAACGTTTTCGAGTACAACGTCTTCACATGCACCAGCGAGTGCCTTATCGACAGTTGCGCTGAAATAGATGCCAATCGTAGCACCGGCCTTAACAGTACCGATGTTCATGCCATCTTCGAAGAAGCCTTTACCAGCAGTAAGCTTACTATCTTTACCATTTACAATGGCACCGTAGTTTACTTCGCTGATATTCGTCATGTGTTGTGGAAGATTATCCTTTACAACAACATTCTTAAGGTCAGTATTACCAGTGTTATGGAAGCGGATGCGGTAGTAAACCTTTTCACCGGCCTTAGCCTTAACACTTTCAGACCATTCTTTGTCGTTTTCGCGACGAACCATTTTATCGATGTCGAAGCTTTCCGTACAGACACGGCCATCAACATAAACCTCAGCGGTATCTTTCTTTACTTCAAGATCAGCACCGCCCTTGTCCTTCTTAGCAATAGCTTCAATTATATTCTGAAGCATCGTGTTCGAACACTTATCGCTTAGACCCTTGTCAACAGTAACGTTGAAGAAGAGGTAAGCTTCAGAGTTCTGAGCAAAGTTACCAATATTTACACCAGTCTTAGAGAACAAATCAGTGTCGTTCTGCTGAAGAACTTCCGTCTTGCCAGGTAAGAGCAATTTAACGGAACCAGGAACGAGAGTTACGCCCTGTGGGAGAGTGTCACGAAGAACAACATCGTAAACATTAACATTTCCGGTATTTGTAAAGTGAAGGCGATAAATAAGTTCATCGCCAGATTTGGCTTTGACGTCCTGAGCGTAGTCAGCGTCAGCGCCTTTGATCTTAACAGATTTTTCAATATTGTAGTTTGGCTTTTCAGCAAACTGAGCTTTAACATGGAAGGTTACCCAACCAGAGTAACCAATACAACCTGGGATTTTACCATCCATTTTGTTGTAACCAAGAGTAGAACCGTTCTTAGTGAAGAGGTTTGAATCTAGGTCGAACTTACGGGTAGAAGTACAAGCGCGATCATCGGCACGAGTGCTTTCATCGCAGTTTGTATATTTGGCAGTACCTTCGACATAAGCAAGGTTAAATACTTCACCGTTGCCAGAAACGAAGGTAGTTTCATCCCAAACTTTACCCGGATCAGCGTTGCTCGAGGTAAGAATACCTTGAACCTTGATCGAGGTCGCAGTATCGGTTGGTAAGTTAACGTAAGCTTTTACATTTTCAGCTACGAGATTAAGGTTAGAACCTGCGTCGTTATGAACATACATACGAACAACATATTCTTTACCATTTTCAACCGTAGTTGTATCGCCCCAAGAGTTCTTGGAAGCGTCGCCAGTGTATTCAGAAGCGCTCACGAAGTAGCGTTCATCACAAGCATTCTTGTTAGCACCATTACAATCGGCAACGTTTGTAGAACCGATTAGTGTTGGGTTGTTAGTGATAGAGTTGAAGGTTATCTTATCTGCAGGGTTTTCCATCGTATAAGTTTTACGATTATCAGGACCAAAAGCAGAGATAACCATCGCGCTAGTCGCAACAGCAGCAACGGCTGCAACTGCGATACCAGCCTTAGTAATCTTTTTCATATAATTCCTTTCTTAAAAAGATAATTAAGTGGAAATGTTAACTATATCATTAATTCGCTTGTTAAAACGTCAAAGTCAGATCGTTACTATGCAAAATCCTGAGATATGGGAGGGAACCTTTTGCAAGGTCCCTCCCTGGGAATGTGCGTATCTCAAGCTTGAAGCCGAATCAGTAAAACTGATCGAGGAGATTGGGATCAACGGTCCCAGAC
The DNA here is from genome assembly GCA_017418275.1 of Candidatus Saccharimonadota bacterium. GTDB lineage: Bacteria > Patescibacteriota > Saccharimonadia > Saccharimonadales > Saccharimonadaceae > UBA2834. The sequence continues at coordinate 29,215 of JAFONX010000009.1, forward strand.
TGAACCTCCTCTTCGTCAACGCCTGAAGCTACTGGAGCTTCTTCGTTGACGCTTTCGAGCGGCGGATTGCTTGTCTCAGCAGGCTTCGATGATTCCTCTTTAGGAGGATTGCTTGTCTCAGCAGGCTTCGATGATTCCTCTTTAGGAGGATCCGGGGCTTTGTATTCCTCCGGAAGACTGCTAATATCGGGCTCCGAAGTCGGAGTCGTATCGATATCATCCGGTCTCACCTTTCCACCAATATCGGGGTCAGATGTTACAGGAGCAGCCTCCTCAATCCTTTTTGGTTCTGGCTCAGAAGGTTCCGACGGCTCCGACGGTTCCGACGGCTCCGACGGTTTCGACGGTTCCGACGGTTTCGACGGTTCCGAAGGTTTCGACGGTTCCGAAGGTTCCGGCGGTGTCCATTCCGGAACATCCGTCGGCTGATAGCCACATTCCAAACGGAATTTAGCCATCTTACCGTCTTTCCACTTGAACACCAGGACGTGACCGCCCTCGTGCTGAGTGCTCTTGACGGTAATCGCCGGACGATCCTGGAAATATGTGCCAGTTGGAAGCTGGTACATCTGGGACGTATAAGTCCCAATATCCGAGATCGTCACGTCAGCCTCACTGAAAGCCTTTTCGAGTTGTTTATAAACATCCTCTCGGTCCTTCGCACTCTTCAGCAGTCGCTCAGCCGCCTTATTAGGACGCTCGCCAAGCTTCAGCTTAGAGTCGTGTGACTCTTTAAGAATGTTCGTCCCTCTCTCAAGGTCAATCGCATACGCAATCGCCGCCATGAGATTAGGATCGCAGCCTTTCTTATCCTTCTTTCCGTCATATTTCATTCGGTCAAGTAGTTCGCCGTAAAGGGTTTTATACTTGCCGCCTTTGACCTCGTCGTAAGCCGACGGGCCAAAGTTATAAATATGATCCGTACCCTGCACATCATCGTTATAGAAATGAATACCTTTGTCGAGCTCTGGATTGGACTGAGTATAAGCCTCAACAGCCTGTATCAGCCCGCTCCCGCCCAACAGCAGAAGAATAACGACACAACAGCAAGCTATTGTGCCTAGCGAAGCAAACAGTTTCGTCGTTCTCGTCATATTATCACCTCCTTAAGGTGTTGCCTGACGTCGGCGGTTAATGAGCACTGTGATTCCGTAGATAATCATAAACAATACAGTTGCTACTAATATGCCCGCGGTAAGAGTGAAGCCCCAAACCTCGAACTGGCTGAACTTAGGAACAGCCCCGATAGGGGTCAGATTCTTGTCATAAATCTGCTCTACCACCTTGGTCGCCCCGATTTTTATCCAGGCACCAGCAATTACACCAGCGATAATCGAGATTATAGCCTCAATAACAATTACAATCGTGCTCACGTATGAGCCGATGCGATTGCCAAGGCCACGGATCCCGTCCATGATGTTGTTGCCCCAGGTATCCTGGTTCGCAATGATTCTGTTCTGTCCCGCTTTGAGCTCCTGGATGTTGCCCAGGATATCAACGACTGAGTCGTGAAGCTCCGATGAGAGAGACTGGAATCTGTCTGCTGAAGCGGTCTCGAAGCGTGTAGCGATAACATCGAGTCTTGCCTTCAGCTCCTCAGCCTTCTGGCCAGTGAGTTGTGCACTGCGTAATGCAAGTGCGTCCATTCTCGCCAGAACCTGGTCTCTGTTTCCCTCGTTCGCTTCATTCATTGCCTTTGCGATAGCCTCCATCTCGGCAGCCATCTTGTCAATTGTCCATTTTGCCATAATATCGTCCTCCTTCAAAATATTTGTTTTATGGCGCATTGGAGATCGGATTGCAGTCCTAACTCAAGCCTCTCCTTTTAGCATTGAGATAGTCACCGTACATATTCTGCACGGTAACGATCTGATTTTAACGAAACGCTTCTTGCGAAGCCCTGCCGGACACTCCCAATTAAGCTGTGCTTATTATATCAAATCTTTGGCATTTTGTCAATAGCATTATAGATGAGTTTACAAAAATCGCTAAATATTTTATGCATTAGCATTTTAAGATAGTTTTTAGTGCTTATTTGGCGAACAATTGCGCCAAACTCTCGGTCTTGACAAAGCTCAGATTCGTGTTTTGTTCCACATATTCCCGAATTGCCTCATGCTGCGACAGATCAGATTCAAGAATTACCGCTCCGTCGTTTGTCAAACGCTGCTCAACTTGACTAATTAGGCATTTAATGTCGTAAAGCCCAGAATCTTCCGCAAACAGCGCTTGTTCTGGCTCAAAAGTCAATTCTGGGCTTAGCCAGTCCCATTTTTTATCCACATAGGGGAGATTTGCGACGATTAGATCATATTCTCCCTGCACTTTTTCAAGCAAATCCGACTCACGAAAGGCGATTTTTGCTCCTAATTTTGCGGCATTTTGCTCTGCGATTTTTAAAGCTTTTGGCGAAATATCCAGCGCCACAACATCACTATCTGGAAGCTCAAGCTTGAGCGTAATCGCAATACAGCCACTCCCAGTACCAACATCGAGGATTTTTTGTGATTTTAGCTCTTTGGCGAGATTAATAATCGCTTCTGTCTCTGGGCGCGGGATCAGCACATCAGGAGTAACCATAAATTTACGGCCGTAAAAATTTTTATAGCCCAAGATATAAGCGAGCGGTTCGTGATTCTCGCGACGCAAGCAATCTGCGTCGGCGCGTTTTTCGGCATCTTCACTTAGCTCAAACTCGGGGTGTGCATGCAAAAAGACTCGGTCTTTGCCGAGGCTATTTGCTAAGATTAGTTCTGCATCAAGACGCGATATCGCTGTTTTTCTCAGCCATGAGCTCACGTTCATTCTTTTGAAGCTCCTCTATAATATCTTCAATATCGCCATCCATGGCGGCAGAGATATTACTACGCGAATAGTGAATACGATGGTCGGTAATGCGATCCTGCGGGAAGTTGTAAGTGCGGATTTTTTCCGAGCGGTCACCGGTACCAATCAGGGACTTACGCGCATCAGAGGCATTCGCGCGATCTTCAGCAAGCTTACGTTCGAGAAGACGGCTACGCAAAACCGTCATAGCCTTAATGCGGTTCTGTTGCTGAGAACGCTCGTCCTGCATAGCGACAACCAGACCGGTCGGCAAGTGAGTAATGCGGACAGCCGAGTCGGTTGTGTTAACACCCTGGCCACCATGACCACCGGAACGGTAGATATCGATGCGAAGATCTTCTGGGTTAATTTCGAGATCCTGCTCTTCAGCCTCCGGAAGAACCGCAACAGTCGCAGTACTAGTGTGAATACGACCCTGAGATTCAGTTACTGGAATGCGTTGCACACGGTGGACGCCACCCTCGAACTTGAGCTGACCGTAAGGGCGGTCGCCCGAAACACGGAAAATAACCTCTTTATAACCGCCAGCATCGTTGACGTTTTCAGACTGAAGCTCAACCTTCATGCCGTGAGTTTCAGCGTAGCGCAGATACATACGATAGAGATCGCCCGCAAAAAGGCTCGCTTCGTCACCACCAGCACCGGCGCGGATTTCAATAATAGCCGGTTTATCATCGTTAGGGTCGCGCGGAAGAAGCATTTCGGAAAGTTTTGCTTCGGATTCTGCGAGTTCTTTCTCGAGGTCGGTCTTGAATTCGGCGAGTTCTGGGTCTGATTCGGATTCCTGAATATCACTTTTGAGTTGCTCGATTTTTTCACCAAGGGAGATAAGTTCGTCAATTTCGTTTAAGCGGCGATTTTTGGCAGCAAAATTTGGGTCAGCATAAGCGTTTGGCTGACTCAAGAAATCGGTGATTGCCTGCTTTTCGTTTTTTAGGGCGTCAAAATCTAGATTCATTGGGCATATTATATTATATTTTTTACCCCTTGTCGAATGAGAGCTACCGTGAAGAATATTCGCTTTACAGAATGCATAATATTTCTTTTCCCTGAATATCAGAAGTTACGAGATCATAGTAATAAAACGGTCTATAATAATATTATTGGAGACAAAAGATGACCAAAGATATTGAAGTCGAGGTTAGTGGACCGCTCAGCAATAAAAAGAACGCCGAACTAATAAAGTTCCTCGAAAAGAACGGCAAAAAGACTACTGTCAAACATCGCGTCCTGATTGATTATTCGACATTCCTTGGCGACGGAATCAAAAACCGCAAAAAGGATATTCGCCTACGCATCACGAACGGTCAGCCAGAAATCATCGTCAAGCTTGGCGACTGGAATAGCTCAAACCATCGCAAGGAGTTGTCCGTCTTTACCGAAGCCGGCAGTTTCGATCGCCTAGTTCAAATCTACGCCGCATTAGGCTACGAAAAAGGCATGCTCTGCGAGCGCACGACCCAAGTTTACAGGTATAAAGATATCGAGTTTGCCCTTGTCGAAGTACCCAGGCATAGTTTTCACTATGAAGCAGAGATTATGTCTTCCGAAGATGGCGTCGAGAAAGCCAAAAAGCATATTGAGGAGGTTTGTACAGAATTAGGTCTAGAAATCTTTTCCAATCAAGGCTACATAGATTATATCGAAACCCTCAACAGAGAGGCTAACGAAGTCTTTGAGTTTAAGAACTATACCGAAGGCTACTTCGAAAACCGCTACCACTTTAGCCAAGAGATTAGCAAGAAATAGGTTTTAAGGTGTTAGCTTTGTGGTAAAATATACCCATACAAAACCATGGATCCATAGCTCAGTTGGCTAGAGCGCACGATTCACATTCGTGAGGTCACAGGTTCAAGCCCTGTTGGATCCACCAATTGTTTATGACGAATATTAGACTCGTTCCACTGACTTTAGAAAACTCAGAATTTACTGAGTTTATTTTGAAGATGCGCTTAGATGATACAAATTACGATTTTTATCAGGCAGATGCAGATTTAGAATCCGTAAAAAAATGGATAAGTAAAAATATAGCAAATAAAGACGACTACTTTATTATCCTGAACGACGAAAAAATGGTGGGATATTGCGCGCTATATGACTATAACTTCGAAAAGAAATTCGCAATGCTTAGTATCGGATTATATAGTGAAGACACACGCGGAAAAGGCATCGGCACAGCGGCAACTAAGCAATTAGTAAAATACGGCTTCGAAAATCGTGGCTTAAAAAGCATTCGACTATTAGTAAGCGAAGGAAACCCAGCCGCAATTAAAAGTTACGAAAAAGCTGGCTTTTTGAGTTTTGGTACGCAGCCAGCCAACCGTCCATACAATGGACAAATGTTTGATTTACGCCGAATGGCAATTATGAATCCAAACTCTTTAGCTTAACTGACTTCTTTGTATGCTGTTAAAGCCCGATTAATTAAGCCCCACCAAACATAAGCGCAATAAAAGCCCCGTAGGGCTCTTTTTGTTATTATGCGTTTTACCTAATAAACGTTGCGCCCTTCTTTTCTAACATTTGGAAGTATTTATCTTTCTTTTTCTCGAACATAGTTCCAATAGCTTTCGTATTCACGATAACTTTGAAACCATTTTCAATTGCACCAAGCGCAGTCAAAGCGACACAACCGCCGCCATCAACGCCTACTACTTCTATGGTGTCGATATCATTCTTCTGCAAGTGTTCAAGCAGTTGTGGATTAGAGAAAGCATTGCCTTTGTATTTATTAAAAACCGCATTGCCTTTTTTGAGCAAATCTTCGGCTAATTCGGCGCCCTTGTCGCCATCAAATATTTGTACTGGCGCAAGTTTATTAATAAAGTTTTTCTTCATGAGATTGCGAATATAAACAATATTCTCATTAGCTTTTATTTCTTCATTAACTTTAGTGATAATATCACTGTCGTATTTAAAGAATTCTGCGTGGTTCTTACCGACACACGCTTCTTGCATATCAATTACAAGTAATGCTTTGCTCATTTTAAGTCGTCCTTTAGCTGATTATACCATTTAGCGTCAACTATTCTTCTGGCCCAAATTATCAAGAATATCAGCCTGGATTATGGTTCGAACTTCGCGAACTAAGGTCCACCATAAAGTCGATACAAAATGCCCGCTGGGGTATTTTTTATTGACTTTATTATGAGCCGACAGGGCGAGAACCGTAGGTTCACGCGAGCTAGGAGCCGAGCGAAAATGCGAATTTATTCGCCGTTTTCCGAGGCGACGCCAGCGACCCAAGGCTTTCGCAGAAAGCCGCTGCCCTGTTGGATCCACCATATATTATTTAGGTCCCCGAACGAATCTGGGGATATTTTTTCCCAAAAAAATTGTTGACAAACCAAAAAGCTCATGCTAGCATGAAATTACAAAAGGTCAAAATAAAAATAGCAAAGCGCAAAAACTAGGGAGGTTTTTGCATGACGCAAAGGCCAAAATTTTGGGGAGGCAAGTTTTTCATAACTGCCGCCTGTGTGGCAACTCTGACCGCTTCTATACCAAACGCACAGATTAATGCATATTCAATAACAGACGTGCCATCTTTCGCCACCACACTCGGTATTCGCGGCACAGATTACGTAGATGATTCCGTAGTGGCCGCAGATGGTGGCTATGTCGTGCTTGATACGGGCGAGACTACCTCATCTGGCAGAGATCAGGTTGTAGTCGCAAAGTATTCGAATACTGGCGAAGCTATATGGCGCAACATACTTACTGAGACGACCTATGATAGCGTTTCAAGAGCCATAACATCACTTTCTAATGGCAATTATCTCGCTACGGCAATCGTCAATGGCAGCCCGACACTCTTTGAGATTAGTGATTATGACGGCCATGTCATTTCAACTACTACTCTTGATCGTACTTATAATTTTTATGATATTACTGAAGCTGCCGTCGACTATGACGGCGCGCCCCTCGTCGTAGGTGTCACCAATAGCAAAACAATTTATGCTTTTATTAAAGACCAAAACTCTTATATTCCTGCACGCGAGTACTACGTGAGCGATTCAGTCCAAGTTTATTCCATTCGTCAAGACGACGATGGCGGTTTCGTTTCGCTAGGATATAACACTACTAATAATTCTTACTTGATTATTCATGCCGACTCAAATGGCTCTACTAGCTTTCCGCTGTCCCTAGACAGCAACGCAGGTCTCTACGACATTGCCCCATACAATGGTGGATATGTCATTGTTGGTAGTTACGGCAAGCAGATGAGAGTCTGGAAGACCAATAACGAAGGTGACATTACTGGAGAATATACCCTCGAAGATCAATCCGATCAAGGAGTCGAATCCTGCTTCATGTCTGTCGATATCTTGAGCAACGGCAATATAGTTACAGTCGGCTATTCAAACTATGATCGCTCACAGGCAATTAACATCTTAGGTTCATCAGATGCAGTAATCGCACGTCTCGACAGTAATCTTAATCCAATTTCGGTTCGTAGCTACGGTAGCGATGGCGCAGACTATCTCTATACAGTCAAGGCAGACGGTGAAAGGTTCTATGTTGGCGGCACCTCAAAGTCATACTATATGGGAATCGATTATGTGGGCGACGAATTTTACAGCATCGTAGCTCGCTTTGGCGCTGGCGTTGCCGCAGACGTCACCTTCCATATAGATGGAGATATCCCAGAAGGTATATATATCCCAGAGGACGGCACTTATTATTGGGACGAAAACGGCAATAACGACTTGACGATTCCGGCCAGTACCGATGACCAAATCTTCAACGGTTGGTATACGGATGAAGATTTAAAAAATAAAATCGATGGCCAGATACCAAGCGATGATTTAGATCTTTACGGCAAATATACTGACCTAAATCACGATAAACTAGACGACGAAGACGCTTTCGACGAATAGTGCAAGTACGAGGATAACGTCTTGATTTGTACAAATCCAGACACCAACTCAGTGTCTGCTGGCGATACGACCAATCCAACTACACCACAAGTGCCAAGCGGTATCGCTGTGGATGGTGCTACTGGCGAATGGGTATCTGATAATCCAGATGTCGCAACCGTAGACCAAGATGGTCGTGTAACTGGCGTTTCTGGAGGCACTACCGATATCCAATTCGTTATCCGTGACTACGAAGGTAACATTATCTATAAATTTATCCTCCCTTACACGGTTACAGCTACCGACAATCCTGACACTCTCGATATGCTCCCGATTGTCATGACGATTGCAATCTTCTCCGCAATAAGTTTGACTGGATTCGTCTCAAAGAGCATCTTCGGACGCCGCTAAATAAACTAGCAAAAACACCAAACCACCAGCTAAGCTGGTGGTTTTTCTTTAGAAAAAAGAGCTCCCAGAAGTCCTGGGAGCCGTCGACTAGCGGAGTAACTTCTTTCCAATCAGTTCGGCTTTTGCTTCCGCCGATGGCAGGTCATCGTCCGACTTAACGCTTGCTCGATTATCACAATCCGAGAGAATCATTAAGTCTTTCTCAAACTGCTCGTCGTACTGATCGAGAAGGTCACGAAGTCGTTCCTGATTCCTACTTCTGAACGGTTCCGGGGTGTTTTCCTTAATGCCTAACGGGAGCATATGCCCGCGAATCAAGCCAAGCACCTTATCGAATCCTGAGTAGTCCGGATCAAGAAATTCAGTCACCTCTTCAACAGTCACGTTTTCATGACCATAGAAACACGCTTCATGTCTCTTATTGAGCGCAGCCGTACGAGGCTTTGCGATATCGTGAAGGCATGCCGCGACAAGAGCTTCCTCTGATACTTTGCCGGCTTCGTATTGCTCCAGCATGTTACCGATCACGAGGAGGCAGTGCGTCTCGAACCCTTCTCTGTGATATCTGCTCTTGTGAAGGATTTCAGAGTTTTCATCAAAGAAGGCTACAAGTTTTTGCAAGTTAAGACAATTTAGAGACTCCATGTTTTTCTCCTTTCGCACTTTAACGTCTCGCGACGATTATCTATGTACTTGGCAATTTATAAAACTCCCACCAACAACTACCATATTATACCATATTTGCCAGTTTTAGTCAATCTTACCGTTAGGGTCCAGGACCTTTGCAACAAAATAGTTGGCAGTACTTGCCAACAAAAATAGGTAGTTTCATACTTAAAGTTGCTCAAAACCTAAACAGGAAACTACCTATGGCATATTGTATAGATAAAGCAA
>JAFONX010000010.1 GCA_017418275.1 Candidatus Saccharimonadota bacterium
TCCGTCTCAACGCGCTTCCCTGTTATGTTTTCGACAAAAGAAATCACGCTTTGCGAATAATGGTAGCCTACAATACAAAGCGCAGACGACAAAAGTGCTAAAGTAAGACAAATCCATTTTACAAAATTATGAACACGCTTCGAGATAAACAATTTATAAACATTGAAGCCTACAAGACCCAAAACCACCACCAAAACCAAGCCAAACTGCCAACCAGCAAGCATGTTAAGATGTTTTAGCGTAAACAAAAATATACAAGCAGTAATAATCTGCAAAATCATAAGCGGCACGCTAAAAAGCTGTATAAGACCCGAACGTAAAATCTCTTCATTTTCGTTTTTATGGCTTTTCTTCTCGACAGATTTTCTAGCTTTTGCTTGTTTTTTTGAAACTTTCTTATTTGGCATAGTTTATGTAAACCCTCTTTCTTACTTATTATTAGACGGGTATTATCTCTAAAAAACACCCCGAAAAATGGAGTGCTGCGCTTATCAGTTCTTTATATCTTAATATATTCGCACTACCCTGTCAATTTACCGCGTTAAGGAAACCATCGACAGCCTCGGCCGTATCGCCCAGATGCTCCGTGATTCTGCGGACAAGTTCGAATACGCCTCCAAGCGTATCGCCGACAGCTCCAACAACTTCCGTCGCTAATCTTATCTTCCATTCCCAACAAAAACCGCCCCGTTTACACGAGGCGGCTTTTTTATGTCAATAATTTTCCACCCAAATCAGCTTTGATCTGAGTCGAAGAAATACCATAGGTTCGCGGCAAGAAAATCAGTTCACAATGATGGCGCAAATAATTAAAACGATTGCTATCTAGCCAATTACTCCCCATTACGACTGTATCAATACCGTAACGCTCAATATCTGCCAACTTTTGTTCCCAATCATTCTCTGGTATCACTAAATCCACATAACGCACTGATTCAAGCATTTTCTTACGCGTCTCGTAATCGTAATAAGATTGTTTCTTCTTTTCCTTACAATTAAATTCATCCGTAGATAAGCCAACAACCAGATAATCACCAAGCTCACGCGCGCGCCTAAGCAGCTCTATGTGCCCATAATGCAACAAATCAAAAGTACCATATGTTAATATTCGTTTCACTTTATTACCTCTCTTTTTATTACTTTCATCCCCATATAACTATCTAAGATATATTGTCATTCAGAATCTTATGACTATAAACCACCTGATACAACGTACGCCATATCATTGCCACAAGAGTCCCCAATGCCACTCCTTCAAGCTTCCAGAACTGCACCGCAATCAACGACGCTACTATATTAATCGCTGCTTCAGTAGCACACACCCACGACAACTCTTTAAACTTACCCGCCGCATATGCTAGATTTACGTGTGATTCACGTAGCAAATAAACCATCTCCGCAGTTAGCATTAGAATTGCAAACACCGGCCGATCATAATCCACATCTACGATATCTCGCGTATAAAAGTTAATAAACGGCCGAATCAGAACAAAAACCAGAATAAAACCAGTCGTAATTAATCCAAACATCCCCCAGCGATACTTCGAAAAACTACGACGTATTTTTGCCTTATCACCACTTGCAAGCACGTGGCCTAAGCTTGGAGCTATTCCCCGCGATATCGCCTGCACTAGCCCACGAATCCCAGCTGTAACCAGCAAATAAACGCCATACACGGACACTTCTAAATAACTTGCAAATATCGTCAGAATCACAATATCCGTATTGTTGTGAATAAATGCCGCAAAACTAATCAATAGCCCATCCCAGCGCTTCTTAAGCAAATCTCTATTTAATTGCATTGGTCGCTTCGTACGCAAATGCCAATTATATCGCCGCTTGATTATTACGTAAAAAACTATCGGTTGAATCAGATAGCATAGCCCTGTCGCAATCTTTAATAGTAGGATATTCGGCCAAAGCCTAATACAGACAATAGTTAGAATTAGCGACAAGACACACATACCTATCTGTACAAAAGCCACAACATAGACCTTTTTATCCGCATTAAGCAAAGTACGTGGCGCCAAGGCGAAGCCATATTGAACTATTTGCACAAGCGCCAAAACCCAAACAAGCAAGAATACGAAACCAGAATTAAATTCGCTCCTAAAGACCACCGCAAATACTACCGAGAGTATTGTTATATATCCTAAAAATAGCCAAGCAATTCTTTTACAAAAGAACGTCATTGTATCATAAATAGATTTAGCACTTCCCATATCGCGCCGCCTCAAAGCCCGATACAGACTAGCCGATACCACCCCGGTAACTCCGCCTTCCGCCAAAGAGATATAGCTTAAAAACTGATTAATCGAAAGCACAATTCCATTTAGTTCTGATCCAAAACTTTCTAGAATTAACCGCGGCACAATCAGTCCGTTAATTATAGTGACAATCTGAAGCGTCACGCTCGCTACTGCATTAAGCAGCGCTCGATTATTCAAGAAGCGTCGCAGTCGCCGTTCAGACTCAACAGACCCTACTTCTATCATTTAATTGACTGCGCTTTCTCGCCATTGATATTTCCCTAAATGATGCGGCACGCGCTCTTTCTCTGGCGGCAAAGTCATATAATCGCCATATTTGATATTCAAGAACTTATCAAAATCCCGCACAATCAGATAGCTTCCATCTTCAAACGGGACTTCTACAAGATGATCAAACAAATCCTTTTCAAACACCTCGCAGCCTGCACAAACCGTATTCGAACTCACATAGCGCATAGGTCGATCGTTTTTGCTTCGCATTAATTCCAATGTTCGCATCTTATTTTGCTCCCAACCCGCACGGTAGAGCTGCGCTGGAATAAAATACAAAGGTCGTTTTATCATTTCATAAGATTTCTTACTAGCCTGATAATAATGTTTTGCTCCAACGAAATCTACAAATTTCTTTTCTTGTTCCTTACAAAGTTGCGCAAATTTTTTCGCTTCTTCTAAATCATTACCAGCATTATTAAGCGGAAAAATATCCACCCAAATCCCCAACTCTTCAATATCGTTATAACCATCTTGCGAAACATAGCTATTTTTATCGCAAAGCTTTGCAAAGAATCGATTGTATTTTCCATTTTCTGGTAAAAGCAATCGATATCTTTCATCATTTCGTAAAATCTTCGTCAAACGCTCGTAATCTGGAGCCAATAGCGCAATATCAATATCATCGTCCCAAGGAATAAAGCCGCCATGTCGAATTGCGCCTAATGCGGTACCCGAAAATAAGCTATACTGGATATCATTCTGGCGACAAATAGAATTGATGTATCGCAAAATATCTAACGCTATTTTTCGTCTTTCTTCAAAACTAATGCTACCTTTCATTTATCTTCTTCCTTTCACTAGTAATTTCATGCCACCCCGCAACCGATAATAGTGCCTTAAGCTCATCGGTCTGCTATTGTAAATCCGCACAAATACACGATAAATCCCTCGCGCACCCCATTGCTCTAGTCTGCCTAGGTTTTCTCTTAGAAAGATAAAGTCATTTTCAGGATCACGAAGCTGTCTTTCTAGGCAACGTATCATTTTTCGACGCACAGCCTTACCATCTCGTGTCAATAAGCTTTCAATGCGTTGCATTGTATATAAAATATCTTCACACTTTGACAGCACATCTCCATCACTCGACGTTAAGCTCCCGGCGCGATAACCGTAATAATAATCAGCTTCCTCGATAACCGAAACATGCCGAATTTTCGCTCGACGCATATAGCGAAGAATAAAAATCGTATCTTCCATAAAACTCGTTTGTTTCGAAAAGCGCAGGTTTTTCGCAATCGTCGTATCAAGCAAACACCCCGAGGCTCCACCATAAAACCTATCTTTCAGCATTAACTTCTCTGCCTCGCGCCTCCCAACTTCAAATTTTTGATATTTTACTCTATCGACACACATCTGTACGAGTCGCCTTTCGTGACGCGTATTATACAATAATTCAATAGCTCGCCTCGATAGGAAATCGTCCGCATCCACAAACACAACATATTTACCACGCGCCATTTTTAACCCCCGATTTCGCGCTACCGATACCCCCTTATTTCGCTGATAAAAATACCTAACATTTTTATCTATTCTTAAGAATTTTTCACAAATTTCCACACTACTATCAGTGCTACCATCATCAATCAGAATCACTTCTAATCTGTCGTAGCTCTGCTCTAAAATACTGATTAGACACTGCTCCAGATAATCCTCTGCATTGTAGATTGGAACAATTACAGATATTAAATCGTTCATATTTTTCTTTCTTTTCTTTTACTCCAAATAACAAAAAACTTACTGGCGCCAAAGCTACACAATGCCTTAGCCAAGAGCCAAAATCCGGCTCGAAAATAGCCGAAACCATCACAAAAGCTAATACTAAATGCCCCACTAAAACTGCATGCCCACCCATGCGAAGTTCCACATGCCACAGCCTAATATTTAATAGCAATATATATATCAAGGCGAACCAGTACTTAACTCCATGCCAAACCAGCTCTATTGGCAAGCTTAGTCGCGCAAAGTTCACTAGATAATTCAACGAAAACTTGGCCATATTCGAACTAATACCAAAAGGCTCAAGAATCATTGTTTGCGCATCAGTACTGCCCATACGATAATCGTTCGCTAAATGACGAGCTAAGGCAATATCATAAAAGCTCTTCTTGTCGACCAGCGACACAACTAATATTCCACCAAGCAAAACGCCAAATATACATACAATAAACATGCCGTAGTTGAACATACTTTTTTGCCAACGCCCAGTCACGATGCGATGTATCTTCCAGATCGCAACAAACATTAACGTAATTAGTAAAAAATATTTTCGAAAACAGAATGATTCGATTAATAGTACTCCTGCCGTTAACCAGACTTTCTGTCTTTCGCTTAGCCGTTTCGCATGCAGAATCATCGCAATAGCTAGGAAAATCACAAATTGAATCAAATCCTTTGTTAATCCAAAAGTATAGATACTTGAAAATGCCATCGTTGCAATAAGGAAAAACTCCTGTATTCTTCCATGAATTCTGCATCGATACCACCATATTAAGATTAAGGGGATCATAACCAGTGCTACAATTAGCGCCCATTCCTCAAGGCTAGTCAGCTTAAAGAAATTCAACTTTCTGTAGATACTAGCAACAAAGTTGTATGCTGAATCATAGCTTCTATCATATAGCAGCATTCCAAGTATTTTTCGAGAATCAAGGAAATACTTTTTAGGCAAAACCCAGAACGAAACCATTCTAATCGCAAAAGCCCCAATTCCAAGCACGATATAATTCAAAAACACACGAGGCCTGCGCAAAAAACTTCGCCTACGCATGCAACCTCTGACTAACAATGTCGCCATAGCACTCATCTACCATATCGATTGTTGAGTTTTGTTCTTCCAACAAACACGCGCGATACTTAGCAGCGCTCGCCTTTGTTTTGTAATATTTTTCATTTTTAAGGAGCCTTTTTATCTCTACGACAAAGTCCTGCTCTGATTCACAAGTCTTGCCACACTCATTCGTAACTATTTCTGGTAATCCGCCAACTTTAGACACAACACAAGGCAGACCTAAAGCCAACGCCTCATAAGCCGCCAAGCCGTAACCTTCCCATGAAGATGTCAGTACAAATATCTTGGATTGACTCATGATTTTATATGGATTCTTCTTGTACCCCACAAACTTAATGTTGTCTTTAAGATCCATATCTTCTGCAAGCCAACATATTTGTTCGGTCATTTCGCCTTCACCAACCCAGACCGCCCTAATCCGAGGATTGCTTTTCTTAAGCCGCTTCAAAATACGTAAAAAGCGCTCCGGATTTTTCTGTTTAACAAGACGCGCTACGCAACAAATATCGTATTTTTTCTTTATCTCAGCGTCATCTTTTAGATACAGCCTAATTCTCCTATGCGAAACTGGATTACCAATAGTTTTAATTTTCTTGTGCAGCAATCTAGAAAACACATACTCGCGCTCAATAGAATCCGACACTGCCAAAACATATTCCGATCTCCATGCCGCCGCACCAAACACTATTGCATATGGACAAATCCTCTTTAGCCATGGCGAATTATTGTGAACGTGTGCTATTATCGGAATTCCTCCGCCAGCTAAAGCGCATATCACGGTTGCGCGATAATCTGTCGCATGCAGAATATCCGGTCTATACTGCTTTACTACTCTCTTAAGCTCACGTACTGTCAAATTAGAAATTTTAATGTGTTTTATATTCGAATCAATCAAGAAACTATCTACGTCGCCAGATTGTGAAACCCAATAGAAATCATATTTGTCTCTTAGCGAATTAATTATTTCCAAGTTAACTAACTCCGCGCCAAACATCACATTTGTATTCAAAACGAAGAAAATCTTCTTTTTTGTATTCTTCTTTGAATAACTCATACTCTCGCCAACCCCCTATTATATGCTGTTTCTAAGTTTTTCGCCTCTTTCGAAATATCAAGACAACGATGCGCGAAATACAACGCAGTATCATCAATTCGCTTCATTATTTTAAACTCCGCTCCAAAGCCGGCCCCTAACTTGTCTATTTTCGAAGTCGGCAACACGACAACCTCCGGCGAAATACTTTCACTAAACAAACACGGCAAACCATTCGCCTGCGCCTCTATTCCAACCAAAGGTAGACCTTCATAAAGGCTTGGCAACACAAAAGCATCAAAGACGGAATAGTATTTTTCAACCTTTTCACACCAATCTACAAAACGAATCGACTGACTAATCCTCAGTTCCGCTGCGCGTAATTTAATCCTATTTTTTAAAGGTCCTTCCCCTACTAAAACTAAAATCGCCGAGGGGTACTCGGCGATGATTTCAGAAAAACGTTCAATTAAGAACAAATGATTCTTCTGCCCCACAAATCTGCCGATATGCCCAAATACCAAAGCATCACTAGGAATGCTAAGCCCCGCACGTAGTTTCTCACGTGCGTCATTGTCAAACTTATATTTTTTTAGGTCAATTGCGTTATGAATGATCTTTACTCGACCATCTTCGTAAGCCCGATTTCCAAATTGAAATCTCCCCGCCTTCTCCGAACAAGCAAACAAGTCGGTTGCCCAAACTTTCGAAAAAAGTCTTAATAGATGCTTAAGGATGTTTCGTTTTAAATCTCTTCGGCAGCTTGTGTTGTGACTGTGCGAAATGCGAACTTTCACCCCAGCAAGCTTAGCGGCAAATAACGGAAAGACAGAAAGTGTATTGATATGCGAATGCACTATTCTATATTTTTGCTCCTTAAAGAGTCGAATTAGAAACTTCAGATAGCTTCGTAACTTCTGATAAGGGGGACAAATTATTACCCGTCCGCCTAGCTTTTCTATTTCTTTATATGGAATACAAGTCGAATCAGCATCACAAATAAAATCAAATTGAATTCTCGAACGATCAATATGTCGGTAATAATTCATTACTACCGATTCCACGCCGCCGCCAATCCATTTTCCGACAACCTGAGCAACAATAACTGGCTTTTCTGATTCTTTATTACCCATAGACTTCACCGAAGTTTCAATCTGAATATTGAATCATTTTATTTCAAGAAGACAGCCTTAGTCAAGCGTATTTTTTACAATTTTCACTTTTTTAAAATGACAGAAAAATTCGCAAGGAATTATGCGATTTTTACAATACATTTCGCGTAGTATTATTTACAACACTTTATACTTTAGGAGCATTTTAAAACTGTTGTAATTATTACTTTTTCGCTTGTTTGCCCTGTTTGGCTTATGCTAATATCTGGTCTATCGCAAAAAAGGAGAAAAAATGAAAATAGCAACAAAAGTTGCTGTAATGGTTTTTATGGCTTTGTGTTTTTTCGGTCAAAAACACTGCTCAGCCACCCAACCAATATTAACCGAAAACAGCATTGAAAATGTTGCACGCGCAACACATGATGAATTTATTGGCGAAGATGGTGAGCTTCACGAGGTAAATTTGCATCACGCACTAAAAGGTTCAGGCGAAGGCCTTTATTTGGTAGAAGATCTTAAAGGTCAATATCGCCTAAACTATACCGGCGCATCTGCCGGCTGGAGCGAAAGCCTTTGGAATAATTACGGCACAAACGCTACCGGAAAATCTCATGTCCTCGACGCAAGTCTGGAAGACGATTCGAATGGCTTCGGCAACAGCACTGGCGCCTATCTAGACATTGCTGATGATGCAAGTATCAAGAAGGCTTACTTCGCGATCGAATTTGGCGAAGATAAAACCAATAAGTATTATCGCTACCCCGTTACAGTTTACTACGCTCCAGAAAAAGGCCAAGTCGATCCAACAACCAAGCAATTACTCTATATAACCGATTACGCCCTAACAACCTATAACTACAGCGCAACTTCAGTTAAAGTTACCGACTATAACCACTTTGGCTGGGTAGACTTTACAGATTACATTAGCAAGCACGGCAAGGGTTGGTATTATGTAGCAAATATCCCGATTAATACAAATACTACTGGAGACTGGTCTGCCGAATGGTCCATCATTACAATCGAAGAAAGCCCCAAATTCGATCGACGTGAGCTAAAGCTGTCTCTTGGTGCAGCCACACAAGGCGACACCAACGAATGGTCAGAATACAGTATCCCTATCGATGGATTAATGGGACGCGAAGGCGAAGTAGTCGGCCAAGCTTTTATTAGTATGACGGACATTGATACCGGCATTAGCGAAGCTCAAATCGGTCTAGACGTAGATAATGGTATTTGGCAAAGTATCATCGCTACAAACGGCTCTCGTACGCTCGAGAAGCCCCTAAACTACATTAAGACCAAGAATACTGAGCCACTCGATATTGACGTTTTATACGAAAATACAATGCCATACTTCGAGCTAAATGATGGTCGCAAAATTCTACAATCCGGCGTCGATACAGAACTGCTCGAAATCGGTAATTCCGACAAGCATAATATTCATTTCCTTAACAATTCGACTAAGCTCGGCTGGAGGTTCAACCCGAAAGGCCATGTCCTAACTATGCATATTCTAGGTTTCACTATCGGCATCGAAAACGATAAAGCAATCCTAAATGAAGAGCAAAATCCCAAGACTGCGAGCGACCAGCCTCTGCAAATCATTCCCCTATCTGTCGCACCATTCATTTTTGCTATAGTATTCGGAGTATACTATAGGAGCAATTATCGTTCTTAACGAATTTTGCTCATGAAGTTTATATTTAGGATCGATGAGTTTTTGATTACTTCTCATTTTTGACTTATTTAACCTCAAATATCAAACTGCGAGCGGAGCGAGCGTCGACGACATGATTACACCTCACGTCGAATACTACTCCAAAAAAACATCCTCATCAACTGAGGATATTTTTTATATTTACTAATTCTTGCGAGCGCGTTTACGCATGACGGGATCAAGCTCCCTCTTGCGAAGGCGAAGGCTCTTTGGTGTAACTTCAAGCAGCTCATCTTCCATCAAGAAATCCAAACATTGTTCAAGAGAAAGCTGCGTGTATGGCGTAAGCTGAATTGCGCCGTCCGAAGCATGCGTACGCATATTTGTAAGCTGCTTCTCGCGACAAACGTTAATATCTAGTTCGTCTTTCTTCGACAAACCAACAATCATACCCTTGTAGACATCTACCTGTGGCGGAATATACAGAATACCACGTGCCTGCGCCATATCGAGTGCATAGGCCGTACTCTGGCCATCTTCGCTCGCCACTAAAGCACCATTACGCGCCTGACGATAATGTGAAGTCACTAGCTGATAACCCTTTGGTAAAGTGTTCATAATTGCCGTACCCTTCGTATCAGTCAAAAGGCTATTACGTAAACCAATCAAAGCCTCGGTTGTAATCGTATAGCAGAAACGCGTTGCGCCAGTTGTGGTTAGTTCTTGAGAAACAAGTTCTGCCTTACGTACACCTAGCTCCTGAGAAACTGCACCAACGAATTCACTCGAAACTTCAACCGTCAATTCCTCAACCGGTTCATATTCTTTACCGTCCTCAATCTTATAAACTACCTCTGGACGACCCACTTCCATTTCGTAACCTTCGCGACGCATGGTTTCAATCAAGACTGAAAGATGAAGTTCGCCACGACCAGAAACTTTATAGCCAAGACCCTGCGGTTCGAGACGAAGTGCGATGTTTGTTTCGAGCTCGCGCTTCAAACGATCGCCAATCTGGCGCGAAGTCGTAAACTCACCTTCACGACCCTTCAGTGGCGAAGTGTTAGGACCAATATAAATACTAAGCGTTGGTGCCTCGAGTTCAATTGTAGGAAGTGCTTCCGGAGCATCACCCGTCGCGATTGTGTCACCAATGCTTGCTTCGCTCAGACCCGCAAGCGCTACAATGTCACCAGCAATCGCAACATCAGCTTCCTCGCGGCCTAGACCGCGATAAGTAAAGAGGCGATCTACCTTACCCTTCACGGTCGAACCGTCAACTTTCATGATTGTAACATTCTCATTCTTCTTGAGTTTGCCACGGAAGATTTTGCCAATGGCATATTTACCAAGATAACTATCGGCTGCAAGCGCCGCTACAAGTAACTGAGCGCCCTTAGAGCTATCTGGGTCTACATTTGGTTCCGGAATTTCGTTAATAATCGCATCAAAGATAGCGTGCAAGTCATTATCGAGCTCTGGAGTTTTACCAGCCTTACCATCACGGGCAACCGCATAATAAACAGGATATTTTAGCTGTTCTTCGCTAGTAGCAAGTTCAAGGAAGAGATCAGCGATTTCGTCTTCAACTTCACCGAGACGAGCTGCCGGTTTATCAATCTTATTTACGACCACGATTGGCTTCAAATTCATTTCAAGCGCCTTCTGGAGTACAAACTTCGTCTGCGGCATCGGGCCTTCCTGAGCGTCAACCACCAAAATCACGCCATCCGCCATATTAAGCGTACGCTCAACCTCGCCAGAAAAGTCGGCGTGACCGGGTGTATCAATAATATTAATCTTGTAACCGTTGTAATAAATTGCGGTTTGTTTAGCAGTAATTGTAATACCACGCTCGTGCTCCTGATCGCCAGAATCCATAATGAGCGTCTGTCCCATTTCTGCCTGGTTATCACGGAAGGTATTACTCTGCTTCAAAAGCGCATCTACCAAAGTTGTTTTACCATGGTCGACGTGCGCGATAATTGCTACATTGCGTAGCTTACTCTTGTCTTGCATACTTGCCCTTCTTTGAATAAATAAAACGAGCCTCTTCTGCGCCTCTATTAGCGACTAGCTCGTCCCACTAATATCTTAAAATCTATCGGCTATTATAACAGATATCGCCAAAATAGTAAAGCTTTACTCGCTATATCTGGCCAAGAAAAAGCCGCCCATTACGGGCGGACCCACTTACGTTCAAATCATATCTAAATTCCAGGCGTCTTCACTAGACAGGCCAGCTTCCTAAGAATTTTTAGCAATTCTTCGTCAGAAAGCCTCTTCGAATCACGCTGAGCCCACTTATAGCTAGCATTCAGTCTTTCGACAAAAAAGCGAAGCCTTTCGGCCCCGCTTAAGTTCTCTACATCTTCTGTGCTAAGCGAATCGATGAATGGTTTATATAGACAAAATCTGCAATAAAAATCGTCAAGGCTAGACTACTAAAGATAATCGTTAATAAGAACATCAAACCACTAATCTCCGAATAAGATTGCATAGCAATGCTCGTGCTCACATTGTCGTTCGTTGTCTGAATCTCCCGATAAATGAGCTTCTCTGCTTCTGAAGCGTTCGCTATAATAGACTCCGCATTTTCGTCCACCGCATGAGTTACTGTCAAATCGCTAGGAGAAACCTCCTGAATCGCCATATAGCTCTGGAAGCAAACAATCGCCGCAATCGTCATCACAAGGCCAAGACCACCTAAAATAATGCCATCGACTGTTACTCTCGAGATAAACGGCCTATTCTTGGCATAAATTTGCTTGCGGGCACTTGCCGCATTTTTCGCAGTTTTTGTTGGCATTTTGTGTTTTCCTGTTTAGTTATTTTAATAATAGCACAAGCAAGATGTTTAAGCTCTTGCAAAAAGGCTTTAGCTCCTCAATAATAATAGATAGAAAAAGTGGAGGTAGAATGAGTAAGTTTGACGATCAGTATATTGATCTTTGTAAGCGTATTTTGGCGCACGGCGAAAAAGTCACTAATTACAAAAAGACCGACAAGCGCAGCAAAAAAGTTGCTTCCGCTATTCCGGACCATCGCGCCCAGGCTACCAGTGCCGCCGAAACTATTCGTCTTCCTCACCAAGTTCTTCAATTTGACCTCGAAGAAGAATTCCCTATTCTCGTTTCAAAACAAGTCGGTTTTAAAACGGCCGTCCTTGAAATTCTCTGGATTTACCAAGTTGCTTCTAATGACGTTCGCTGGCTGCAAGAACATAATGTCAAAATTTGGAACGAATGGGAAATCACCGAAGACGGCAGCTACCAAGGTCGCAATATTAACCAAATCTTCGCCGAAAAGCACCCGACCGAAGCAAAGACAGATTTTGCCCACACCATCGGCACAGCTTACGGCTGGATCGTAAACCGCTATGATCTCATTCGCAACCTCATAGAAACCCTTAAAAATAACCCAGGTAATCGCCGCATGGTGCTTAGCCTCTGGCAAAACGAATGGCTCGAAACCGCCGCTCTCCCTAGTTGCGTTTGGAACTCCCAATGGAACCTCATCGACGGCCGCCTAAATATTCTTGTAACTTCCCGCTCGTCCGATGTGCCCCTCGGCCTGCCCTTCAACGTCGTTCAATACGCCGTACTTTGCAATTTAATCGCACAATCCGTCGGTGCTCGCCCAGGTCAGTTCACTTTCGTTACAAACGACGCCCATATCTACGCCAATCAAGTTGACGGCATCCGCGAACAAATTGCCCGCTACGATAAAGCCACCAAAGACGGCACTCTACCAAAAGCACCAAAGCTCTGGATTAACCCAAAGGTTAAAGATTTCTACAAATTCGACAACTCTCGCGAGCTCAAAGATATCCGTCTCGAAGGCTACGAGAATCTTGGCAAGATTGTAATGCCAGTTACGGAGTAAAAATGTTTAGTATTATAGCGGCAGTCGGCAAAAATAACGAGCTCGGCAAAAAAGGCGACCTGATTTTTCATATCAAAGAAGATATGCAATTCTTCAAAGAAACCACCACAGGACATACGGTTGTCATGGGCTTTAAGACCTGGGAAAGCCTACCGAAAAAACTCCCAAATCGCAAAAATATCGTTGTGTCTTTTGAAGAAATCGAAGGTCCAGACGAATGTGTCACGGATTTAGTACAGTTCATCAAAGACAACGAAAATACCAACGAAGAAATTTTCGTAATTGGCGGCGGCTCAATCTACGCGCAATTCATCGATCATGCCAAACGCATTTATCTAACCGAAATCAACGGCGAAGATAGCGAAGCTGATGTCTTCTTCCCTACTTTCGACAAATCCAAATACAAACGCACCGTACTTCAAAAAGGCAATTCGGGTAAACTAAGTTACGAAATGTGCCGTTACGAAGTTTAAATACTTGAAAAGACCTCTGCAAATTAAAGGGAGGTCTTTTTTAGCGCTTAGTCTTTACTCTTTTGACTATCTATGGCATAGTATTCGTACAGATTAAATCTGTAGCTCATTAAAATACTTGCGTTTCTGCACCCTACCACCACATGAACCAATCTACGGACTAAGTGCAGAAAAACCAAAAGGAGGATTTTCATGAATAAGTCAAATCCGATCGTTGCGATGCACCTTCTGCTCGCAACAGAAACTTTTGATTCTACAACGCTCAAGGTTTTAGCAAACATGGACCAGTCCGAACTCCGGAACAACCTCGCCATCCAGCGCCTTGAGGCAATGTTTAACACCTGTAAAAAATACGACAAGCTCGTCAACGACTCGACGCTCAAGTATTTTCCAGGTCACCAAACTGTTGCATTCAAAAGAAAAACCAAGCAACTCAATATGCTTGAGTTTGCCGAAGCCCTCACGGAAGATCCCTGCGATAAGTATTGCGTTGTTTCCACAATGCAGTGCATCGCCCAGATATTACGTTTTCGCTACGAAATTGATGACCTGGCCGAAAAAGCTCTGAATGACGCTATACAGAAGAACTTTAATATCGAATGTATCCGTAGTCAGCTTAGCAACACCTTCCTGACCGCTTCTTTTGACAAGCATTATGATTTCCCGAACGGACTCCAGAAAGTCATCAACTACGTCAAGCGCGACGAACAGGCATACGTAATCCGTCCCAACGCAGTCTTTAATAGTATGTCGGAATTCGATATCGCGAGAGCCTATCGCTATTCAGACTACGCAAGATACTCTCTGCATACTCTCGGCGAAGCGCTTGCTATGACATGCCCAATCTGGATTGCAGCCGTCACAGGCAATCGCGACTACAACTTCGAGGATTTCATGTTAGACTTCCCTATTGTAGATATTATAAAACTCTATATAGAGGAAGCTCGCGAGACCTACGGCGATTGCGAATCAGAAGAAGCACTTCTTGAGAAGCTCCAAACAAACCCGAGCATCTTCTATGATCCCGAAGAAGAGCCGAGATGTGGCGAATTCGAACCTGGCGACAAAGAAGATCTCAGCGGCACTATCAGAGATATCAAGAATGATTTCCCTGATATTGCAAGGATCCTCTTTGAAGACTTCTCGTTCATCTCCGTCCAATAAAGCAAGTATCAATTCTAAAAAGGCGAGCCCCCACTTTTAAGCGGGGGCTTTTTCTTGCCGCCCACCAGAAAAACATAAAAAATAGCCCAAAGGGCAAAACTATAAGTTGAGCAATGACATCCTCTAATTTTGATAGAGGAGACAAAAAGCGCCCATTACTGGGCGCCACGGCCGAATAGCCGTGCGAAGAAGCCGGGCTTCTTCTGAGGAGTGCTGGTGACGCTGGAAGCGCCGGAAATAGCGATCTTACCCTGATACTCGTCTGGGAAGCCGAATTTGATTTTACCCTTGCGAAACCTAATGAGGTCTCCGAGCGAGGCGATTTTATGTCCGAGCTTATCGAACTTATCGCTTTGCTCGTCGAAATGCGTTTCTCTATAAGCCTCATTTTTAGCGTTGAATTCGTCGATGTCGGCGGAGCGTTCTGCCTTGAGGCGTTCTTGGAGAGCTTCCAGTTCGGCGAGTGGCATTTCGGCATATTCGTCATAATCGACAATCCAGTCCTGCTCCATGAGCCACCTAACATTCTCAGGTTCCTTATAAGCACATTCAAACCGGAAACCATCAGTTGGACCATTCATAAAAAAGAAGGAGCTATCTTCATCGCCACTGAACATTTCATTAAGAATGCCACCAGGAAAGCCGTTGAGTTCATGCATAATATGTGCGAACTCATATTTCTGCAAATAGACTCTATCACCGATTTTGAGTTTCATAACTTATTCCTCCTTTAGTATAGTGATAGCCAGCAATAAAAAGAGCGTAATTCTACCTACTATAGTATAATAACATACTTTTTTAAAAAATCAATGTGCGTAAGTCTAGCCATAACAGCATCATCATTGCGTACGTAGGGATTTAACAGACAAAAATATAGAGATAAATCGTAGTTTTTGGCGTGTTTTTGCTTCGAAAAAGGTATAAAAATAGCCCTCTATTTTGTTGAGGGATTTAACAGACATTAACAGATTACGGAATAGTCGAAAATAATTTTATAACCTGAATGGTGGGCGGTATAGGATTCGAACCTATGACCTCTTCTACGTCAAAGAAACGCTCTAGCCAACTGAGCTAACCGCCCGGATGTTTTGAATTATACCAGACATTTCCTAATCTTGCAAATCAAACTATTCAAAAAAAATCCACCATATAGCTTTCTTTTCTATATGGCGGCTTGTAATCAAATTGGTGAGCCCGGTGAGACTTGAACTCACGACACCCTGCTTAAAAGGCAGGTGCTCTAACCGGCTGAGCTACGGGCCCAAAATCAATTGATAGACAAATTATACCCCTCCTTAGAAGAAAAAGCAAGGAGGCTCTTTTGCGTGTCGGACAAAAACTGTTAAAATACAAGTACTATGGACTTTCAGAAGATTTGTAAAAAGTATTTCAATCGCTATATCAACTCAGCCGACTTCCTATCCGAACTGAAAGAGCTAGATATTTCCAAACTTTCTGAAGCCGAACAAACGAGCTTTAGTGCCCTGATTATCTCCATCGAATCCATCCAAAAAGAAACCACCAACGAAGCCGATGAACTCGTTAAGACCGAATATCAGAAAATCCAAGAATCCATTAATAAAATCGATAGCATCGTCAAGCAAGTCAAGAAATCTCCACAGGAGCTGCGCGATCACCTCAAAGAGCTCAAAGATAGCCTTAAAAAACCGCGCGATAACTTCGAGCGTTGGAGTAAGATTAGCGACGCTATTAGCCAAAATAAGTATTATCAAGATTCCTTCGCCACCCTCACCGACGAGCAACTGCTCGAATTAATCGCCCAAGACATCAAAGCTCCGCGCCCAATCCCGTTAGATGATAAAAAGTTCGATGCGCTAATCGAAGCTGGCATCAAAACAGATGCACGCGAATCACTCTGGCGTCTCGCTCTTAACTATCGCGAAGAAGATTTCAGTATTCGCAAAATCGTAGATTACTTCTTTAATAAAAATGATCTCTGGTATCTTACAGAACTCATTAGTGCTGTCGGCGAAAAAACAGACCTTCCGTACATTCTAGACAAAATCAAAACTCCAGAAGAAATCAAATACTTCCTCGAAAGTCGCCCAATTATCTGCCCACCATTCACACCAGAACAGATGGAAACCCTCGAAAAAAGATTGAAGTAACAACCAATTACTTAAGATTCTTGACCCACTTCGGCGGCTCAATCTCGAAATTAATAACTGGCGTTTCATTATTTACGATATCCATATCTACACCGTGGTAGTATTCATAAACTCGATCGACTGATCCAAAATGCGCTTCTTCTTTGCCAAAGCCTAGCTTGCCGGAAACCATCCACACATCTTCTTCGCTCGGTCCCTCAACCTCGATATAAGTAGGAATCCACGGCCAAGTATCAATTGTAATTTCGACTCCGTCCAGCTCCCATAGCTCACGATAGCTATCCTGATTGGCTTTTTCTTTCATGCCAATGCCACGCATAAAAAGATTGGCTTCATCATAGTCATCAACACATATATTTACTTCCTTACAACCCATAATTTGCGTGTCGTCATCATATGATTTGTAAGTCATTACAACTCCGTTGCCCTCTTGGCGCACGCGCGCAAAAGAGTTCTCACCCGTATCATAAACCACGCGTCGCATTAAGAACTCTGGATAAATCAGCTTCGCACCTAATTCCTTCAGTTTCGCACGAATTTCGTTTTTATCGATATCGTAAAAAGTCGCCTCAATCTCATTTTTCATAGTTTTAGTCTAGCACAAGAACATGCCAAACTAGATACCAGTACCAGACAGCCGCCTGCTCCGCAGGCGACATTGTGGGGCGTCGCCTCGGAAAATCCGAAGCGCCAGCGCTCCTCTGTTTTCACTCGGCTCCTCCCACAACCGAACTACGTTCTCGCCCAGTAAGGGCACCAAAACAAAAAAATAATGCCCGTTGGGCATTCTTTTTCGTTTTGGTGCGCCTGACTAGACTCGAACTAGCACAGCTCTAAAATGGCCACTACCACCTCAAGGTAGCGTGTCTACCAATTCCACCACAGGCGCTTATGAAATAAAATATACCACAAAGTTAAACCAAAAGCAACCTATCAAATCAGGAGTAAGACCCTGATGACTTCTCTCCTTTAGTATTTAAAAAGCTTAAAAACGAGCCGCATCTTGCGGCTCTGGTTTTTATGATTTATTGTCAGATTCTACTGCTTCGTCAACTTTTTCAATTTTTTTGCGATGTTTCATGATTTTCGCCACAATAATCAGCGAAATCAAAGCCAACAATGCCCCTCCTACGATAAAGACAGAAACGATCGGCAAATTAATCACAGTTCGTTCTAAAACAGATTCAACCATCTCGCCATCACTATTCACATAAGTCACACTTTGCTGAATCTTGTAGATGCCGTACTGATTCTCAGTATAATTACCACCGTAAAACTCTATCTCGCCACCAGCGGGCACCTCTTTACTAGCCTCCGCAATCGTCACGAAGCCATCCGAACCAAAAACCGGACCTCTCTTCAAAATGTATTTAGATTGATACCCCACTGTACCGGTGTTTTTAAGTTTTACTCCAGCCTTCACGGCGCCACCAAAAGAAAGCGCATGAGCATAGTTGCTAACTAAATTACCACTGCGTACAAATCCGTCGCTCTTAACATCCATGCGAATATTTATGACTTTGGTATCATTCGAATCCGTACTATCCTTAAGCCTAAAATTGACCGCAGTATAATAACTAGTACCCTTCACATTGTTTGGCAAGAAAACGCGCAACTTCACGGTAGTATCATTTCTAGCGGGCAACACGTATTCCGTCTGACCGCCCACAAAAGTAAGCCAATCGTCAGCAGCCATAGCCTCATTCATAGCAGGATCATCCTTATCATGAGTCTGAATTTTAGCTACTATCGCCAAATCTCTATCACAACTATTATGTAAGATAAGGCTTTTTGTATATGATCTGCCACCTTCGTCAAGCTCGCCAAAATCTAAGAAATCTGTATCAGACGACACACATTCCTGCAGAGACGGCGAACTAGTTGAAGGATTTAAAACAAGACTTTCCGCAGAAGATTCCTCGTCAGCAAAAACATTTGCACCTGAAAAAGCCAAAAAGACAACACTAACCGCTACCAAAGCCGTAATTGCAAAATTTTTAAACTTTTTCATAGTTCGCACACCTCTTTTTTCTTAAGTTTATTTTAACAAAAAACCATCACGCCCGCAAACGAACGTGATGTAAAATATCGCTATTTTTATCTAAACCTTTTAACGGTCAGTATCAGGCATAAACTTAGTCCCATGAACGCCGCGCCAATTATAAACAAGCGACCAAATATATTGTCACCCGTATTTGGCGAAACTACCTGCGGAGTATAATAGACTGGCTCGGGCTCAGTTGTCGGCTCAGGCTCTGGATCAGGTTGGGGCGCTGGCGATGGGGTTGGCGCTGGCGTCGGTGGCGTCGGATCTGGTTCTGGCTCAGGATCGGGCTGAGGCGTTGGTGGTGTTGGGTTCGGATCATAATCATCCGGAATAATCGTCGGCTGACCGTAACCGCCAACAAGACTGCCGCAATCAGCATCATTAGCAGAAATCTCTTCTCCATTAACTGTTAACGTGTACCCGCAAAGATAAATATTCGAGTAATCCAAAGCCTCATCAGACAGGCTTCTTAAAAAGCTGTTACCGGTCAAATACAAAACTGAATCAGAGGACATATCTAAATCAACGACACCCTGACCCAGATTATTAATATTACCAATAAACTGATTTCCTCCTGTCATACTAATACGGAGAATCGATGCGCCGTCAACTAGAATCGAACCGTTCGCACTACTATTTCCAATCAAACTAAGCGAAGCGTTAGAATTTTGTACAGCCAAAAGATTACCAGTCGCACTAACGGAACTGCTCGAGATGCTCAAATCGCCAAAGCTATTGTCCATCAAAAACGCCGTGCCCTGCAAGCCCGAGTTAATAACCGTAGAGCTCACAAAGCTTAAACTTGCATTGTTTTGCAATACTGCGCTCATCGAATTAGCGCCGCTCGCCACGATCATCGCGCTCGTCAGACTACTACTACCATCCACGGCAATTAATGCCGCTTCACTGTCTCCACTAGAATTAAAATTCACGCCGGACAAGGTAGTGTCTTCAGAAATCACATTCGTTCCGGTATAACCTGAGGCTGCAACACCAACCACTAAGGTCGTGGCGCTTACTACGCCTAAGCCACAAGCCAAGCCAGGAACTAGCCCTTTCTTGCTCTTTCTCATAATGTCCTTTATTTTTTTTATTTTTGTTTTTGACCTGTTATAAGGCTATTATATAAAATTCTTATGCTAAAATCAAGCCCAAAATACCCGCCTTAGCTGGCGGGTATTTACTACGGCGTTATGTTTACTCTACCCTTTTGCGTAGCGAAGTCGCGCACATCCGCAAAGCGGTCGTATTCATCCGTCATACGCACATCCTCCGAATAAATCTGCACGTTGTCTGAATAATAATAACTCAAATCTGATCGATAAATACCAATCGAAGGCACATCCTCCGCCCAATAACTTAGGAATGATTCGTACTTCGCCTTTCGAAGCGCTGCATCATCAGTCGTACGCGCCGAAAGCAAAGCGTCATCCGCCAACGGGTTGCTATAATTGCTCAAATTCCAACCATGAGAATTAGCCTGATGTGAGTTGTAATATACGAATGGGTCCACACTCACCCCAAGATTCACCTCATAGAGTAAAATGTCATAGTTCCTTGGTTGAATCACGGTCGAATAGAAATCTTGACCAGCAAGGATATCCGCCTCACCAAACTTTCTTTCTACGACTTCAAAACCCAAAGCGCTCAAACCTGCAATATAACGCTCGGCTACAGAGTTTAGCTCAGTGTTGTCAAGATAAGCCACTCTCAAACTCACCGGATTGCCGTCTTTCATTATCTTATCACCGCTATATGTATAGCCAGCATCTTCAATTAGCTTCTTAGCGGCTGCTAAGTCATACTTCTTTAGCTCAGGATAATTCAAACCCTCAAGCTGTACATCAAGAATCGGATAATCCAATTCGCGCTTCGAGTATTCCTCACCACGCACAACGTCAATATCAATGCCTTGCTGAATCGCCTGCCTGACTTTCTTATCGCTTAGCCCACTCTTACTTTCGTTGTTCAAGAAAGCATATACACCAGCATTCAATAGGCTATCGCGTTTCGCTACCGATTGACGATTAAAACTCATATTATCATCTAACTCAGCCGTTGCCGAAACATCTTCGTACTCAAAAGCCTGCTTGATATCTGCAATCTTGTCATAAGTTTTCAAAGTAAAACTATTTAACCTGGTCCCACCAAGGAAATATTTATCGTTGCGCTTCAAATAAACCGCCTGCATAGCATTATTTTTAAGGCTCGAAGTCTGGATAGCATTGTATATAAACACACCCGAACCAATCGGCTCCTTCGAGAAATTCGCCTCATAAACCAAAGCCGGATCAATATCGCCTAAAATATGTTTTGGCACAAGCGGAAATTCTAAACTATCCGTAAAATCGTTATATGGAGATGGTAAAGTGAATTCAACGGTTTTATCATCGATTTTCTCAATTTTAATGCTTTCAAAGTTTACCGCAACAGTTGTTTTTGCTCTTTCATCATTGATTAAATCAATTGTATATAGCAAATCATCCGATGCGATTGGCTCACCATCCGACCAATAGATATTATCGCGGAGTGTTAGACGCCATTTTGACGAACTGCCGTCAACCCGTTTTACTTGCTTTGCGAGCTCGCCTTTCATATGGCCAGTCGTATCAGGCGACATTAGGTTCGCAAAAAGCAAACGTGCCAAAGCCTTCTCGCTATTCGTACTAGCGTAAAGCGGGTTCATCGAGTTTACTTTACCAAGCGTCGCTTCGCTAAAATCACCGCCGTCTACAAAGGTAACACTCCTGTATGCGTCCGAATACCAAGATATTTGCACGATAGACAAAATCAAAACCACAAGACAAAGCAAACCCCATTCAAGTATCCATAAACGAACACTATATAGATTTTTCCAGCGCTTTACAAAAAAGTCATCAAAATGCTTGCCGGCTTTTTCATTCAGCTCACGAACATGCCTCGTAACCGGCTTACGTATTTTCCTCTGTTTTGGCGAAGTCGAAGACTCCGCTTTTTGCCCACTCTTTTTAAGATTTAGTTTCATCTATCCAATAATTAGCATTGCTAAAATCGAGACAACGAATAATACTGCCACAACCACAGAAACGTTAAACATCGATTTTTCCAAACCACGACGTTCGGTATTTAATTCACCTGAACCGTTCAGACCGGCACCAAGCGAAGCGCCGCGCTGTTGAAGCAAAATCAATAGGACAAGCAGAATTGCCGAAACGTAAGTAACTACAGTTAAAATCACACCTATATTCATACAATCATTTTACCCTACTTGTAGCCAAGTTGACAAGATAGTTAGCAATAGATATCGTCGCACAGCTCAATAATGCACCCCAAAAATTCATCGTCACCCCTGGCAAAATCCAAACCGTCAAAGCCATCATCAATACATTTACGAGGATTGTTACTGCACCAAGACTCACCCTAAGGAGCGGCAAAGCAACCAACATTACAAGTGGCTTTAGAAGCGAGTTTGCTAACGAAAAAATCAAACCCGCTAAAACATAAAACCACCAAGTATGTTCTAGTAACCACGCATCCGAACTAAATTGCCCAAACACATTCAGACACACGAGCATTAAAATGCTCGAAACTACCCAAGAAAACAAGAAACCAGCAAATTGCTTTTTTACCATAAGCTTTACTTTAGCGCATTTTTACGTTTTAGTACAGTGTGATATTGCACTGCGAAGCGATGACTCTCTTCATCAATACGTGCAATTAATTTTGCGATATGTCCATCTGGCGGCAACTCTACCATTTCATAATCTTCCTTACCACTAGGAATCACAACGCGTACCCTAGCATTCTTACCATGATCGCCACTTTTGTCGCGTCCAATCACCGGAATCTTCGATTCGGCAAGCAAATCACGCACAGCAGAAATTTGCCCAACCGAACCATCCAAAACAATCAAATCTGGTCTTCCCCAATCTTCAAGATGATGTAGCCGTCGCGTAATTACCTCGCGCATACTTTCTGGGTCGTTATTCTGCTGCTTACGTAACTTAAAACGTCGATATTTTGTTCTGTCTGCCGCCCCGTTAATAAAGCATACCATCGAACCTACTACGTTCGTGCCAGACTGATGACTAATATCGTAACCTTCGATACGCGCCGGAGTCTTTTTAAGTCCCAAAATCTCTTGCAAGCCATCTAAGGCTTGGTCGCTCGAAATATCCAAAAATTCCTTGTCTGAAAAAACTATCTTTGTGTTAATTCCCTTTAAACCGTATAGCTGATTACGATACTCCGCAGCCTTCTCGAATTTTCCATCTGCCGAAGCCTCATACATTAGCTTCTCGAGCTCGCGCGAAAGCTTCTTTCGATTTCCCTTCAAATATGAAATCATGTGACGCAGTTCATGCTTGTACTCACGCGCTGTCATTTTGCCAAGCTCGACACCAGGCGCCAAGCCTAAGTCCGTATCAAGCGTCTTTTTACCATTGTAAGGCTTCGTATAATATGGAAAAATTCTCCGCAAGATTCGCAATGCACGTGTAATCGCAGTCTTACCATAATATGGTCCAAAATATTCTGCACCATCATCGTCTGGATTACGCGTCATCGATACATACGGCACCTCATCCTTCATATTAATACGTACATAACTCACAGATTTATCATCACGCAGCAAAATATTCCATTTCGGCATATAACGCTTAATCATCTCAGACTCAAGAAAAAGCGCATCCATTTCCGTATCTACTACAATCCAATCCGTATCATCGATTTCTGCCACTAAAGCTCGCGTTTTCGGATCCTTGCGCTCAGGCGATTGAAAATACTGACGCACCCGATTCTTTAAAATCGCCGCTTTACCAACATAAATCACTTCGCCTTCGCGGTTTTTATGAAAATAAACTCCCGGTTCAGCCGGAAGTTGCTTCAGTTTCGCTTTTAACTTAGGCGTTACATTCATTGCAATAATTATAGCATTTATGCAAGCTCAAGCAAAAACCCACCGTTTTAAACGGTGGGTTTTGTGTAATTTTAGAGATACATCAAACTGTCAAGCAAGTCGTTCAAATCAGCCGATTCAGCAGTATCGCCAAAGGCTTTATCGACCGCCGCTTTACAATTCTCTTCGCTATCGAAACCAGAGTAGCTATTATCTTCAGTACAATAAGACTTATAGTAAGCCTCCTTACTGCTATCATTAATAGTCTTCTGAACGGTTTCTAACAATGTATCAATCGATTTCGTGTCACCAGGAGTCGTAATGTTCGAAGTATAGCTTAGATTTACTTCGCCATTAACTTTGATGCCTGTATCATAGCTACTTTCGGCCTTCTTCTCGTAATCGAAACCAACCCAGACTAGCTCGTGCGACCAAGGCTTAATACCGAGGACGATATTGTATTTGCCCTTGTCTTCTTTCTCGGAATCTAAAGAAACACCCTCGTTATAATAGCTATCGTTGTATGACCAATCATAGTCATTGTCGTTGCTATCATAGTCATTATAGTCATAGAGATAATTCTTTGACGATGTAGTCTCCTCTTCAGTACAAGCGTTAATTTCCTTCACGAAATCTTCATCGCTAAGTTTATCCATGAAGTCCTCGGCTTTATCTTCATCAATCGTAAGCGGATATTTCTTGTAGCCGTTAACTTTCTCAATTTTAGCGCCGGCAGCGACAGAAATAAATGGATTCTTCTGGTAAATATCGAGAACCTTATTCCAGTTTTCGCCCTCAGTAACACTGCTCATCTTCTCGCGTACACAGTCAAGGCTCTTCTTCAACTCGCCAGTCTCATCGATTTTGCTATATGGAACCTCATACCATG
The DNA here is from genome assembly GCA_017418275.1 of Candidatus Saccharimonadota bacterium. GTDB lineage: Bacteria > Patescibacteriota > Saccharimonadia > Saccharimonadales > Saccharimonadaceae > UBA2834. The sequence continues at coordinate 24,597 of JAFONX010000010.1, forward strand.
AGTTACCGACGCTCGTAAAGACAGATTCGAGTATTGCTTTAACGTCTACTCCGCTGTCATCGCCCATTTCGCTTTCGAATGCTTTTGAAATCACAGTCGAGACATTGCCAGAATCAACGATACGGAAGTAAAGTGCATTCTCTCCTTCCATAACCTCCGCCTCAGCATTGATTGCATCGTATTTCTTGAGTTTCAACTCAACTTTAGCATCGGCTGAACTTTCAAGCTTTGCATTGCGCGAAGACTGCATATTAATCTTTACGTAATCCACCTCTTCGCTATCAAAATCGACAGTAAAGACAGTGTTCGCCGTGAGTTCCTTAGCAGTTACAAACTGAACCAGACCATCTGCAAGTACACGCTCGTTCTTTTCGTGTTGCTGATAGAACAAGAAACCACCAATACCACCAACAACAAGCACTAGCAAAATCACAATACCGACAATTAAGCCAGCGTGGCTCTTTTTTGGTGCACCATAAGGCTGAGTGTTTTGCGCTGCTGCCTGCACAGGAGCTGACACTGGCGCTGGAGCTGGGGTGCTAGCAACCAACTGAATGGGCGCCGTAGTTGCCTGAGTAGGTGTTCCCTGAGCTACGGACGCTTCGGTAGCTGGCTTAGCTGAAGCTTCCGGCTTCGAAATATCTTGCACTAAATTATCTACAGGTGTTCCAGGCTTAACTGGTGCAGGTTCTGTATTAGCATTCGCACCATTCGATATACCACCTGCATTTGACGCAGCTGGTTTTACTGGATTGTCTTGTTTGTCGTCCATTTCTTTCCTTTTAAAAAATTATTATTCGATTGATTCAGCAGCGTTTTCTTCTACAGTTTCGCTTTCATAGTAGCTAGTATTATCAGTATTCGTCTCTGTCTTCTTTTCAAGAACTTTGTTTGGCAGAGTACAATTCTCGTCTTCCATATAGCAAGCTTCGTACTCAGCTACTTGGTTAAGCGCAGAAATCGCAACGCTCATCGCACAAACAGCAATGCCAGCAAAAACTACAATTGCAATCATCATAAAACAAAGCAGAAAGCGATATTTACCAGTCGCAACATGCGCATCCGGATTTGCTTCATGAACAATTCGTTTAATACCTGAATGTTTTGTCGTCTTTGCGGCAGCTTTACTGGTCGCGCGCGGCATCGCAGTCTTTCTTGTCGCTGTCTTTTTTGTAGCCATGCTAACATGCCCTCCATTAGCGTTTATGGTTATTAAATTTAAAACCATCATAACATAAAATAATCCTAAAATAAAACCGCGAAAATACCCCAGACTCCATCGCAAAAATCACTTCATTCTGATAAAATACTATTAAACCGTTATGTTTTAAGTGGAGAAAGGCATCAAAACATATGCAAAATAACGACTTTAATATTAAATACATCAAGGCACGCCAAATCCTTGATTCGCGCGGTAATCCTACCGTCGAGACAGATGTAATCCTCGAAAGTGGTCATGCTGGGCGCGCTGCTGTGCCATCCGGCGCATCAACTGGCGCAGGCGAAGCACTCGAACTTCGCGACGACGACAAAGACCGCTACAACGGCAAAGGCGTTCTCAAAGCTGTCTGGAACGTTAACAACAAAATTTCCGACGTCCTTATTGGCAATAGCGCCGAAGATCAACGCAAGGTCGATCAGCTCATGCTAGATCTCGATGGCACCGAAAACAAGTCAAACCTTGGCGCGAATGCCATTCTTTCGACTTCTCTTGCAATCGCAAAGGCTGTTGCACATGCCAAGAATCTCCGTTTTTACGAATACGTCGCCGAAATCGCTGGCACCCAAAGCGAAATGCGTCTCCCGATGCCAATGATGAATGTTATGAACGGCGGCGCACATGCCGACTGGTCGACAGATTTTCAAGAATACATGATCATGCCGCTTAGCGCCGACCGCATCGATACGGCCGTTCGCATGGGCGCAGAGGTCTTCCATTCCCTAAAGAATATCCTCAAGAATAAAGGTTACGTTACAACCGTCGGCGACGAAGGTGGCTACGCGCCACGCGTCAATAATGGCAACAATGAGCCACTCGAACTCATCAAAGAAGCCGTCGAAGCCACCGGCTACAAACTTGGCGAAGATATCGCCATCGCCATGGACATCGCAAGCTCCGAGTTTGCCAAAGATGGCCATTACGAACTCAGAACCAATGGCGACTGGAAGAGTTCCGAAGATCTCGCCAACTGGTATCAATGGATTATCGACAACTTCCCTGTAGTCAGCATCGAGGATGGCCTCGGCGAAAACGACTGGGACGGCTGGAAGATGCTCACCGAACGTTTCGGTAACCGCCTCCAAATCGTCGGCGACGACCTCTTCGTCACAAACACCAAACTCCTTCAAAAAGGCATCGACATGGGCGCCGGCAATGCAATCCTTATCAAGCCAAACCAAATCGGCTCGCTCACCGAAACCATCAATGCGGTTCTCTTAGCCAAAAAGAACAATTTCAACTGTATTATGTCGCACCGTTCAGGCGAAACCGAAGACACCAGCATCGCGCATCTTGCGGTTGGCCTCGGCACCGGTCAGATTAAAACCGGCTCACTCAGCCGTACTGATCGCCTCGCAAAATACAACGAACTCATGCGCATTTCCGAAGCAAACAACTCGCTCGCACTCGAAAACCCATTCAAAAAATAGGAGAATCTCAAAAAAGCACCCCCTTCCAAAGGGGTGCTTTTTATGTTATAATATATACAACTCCAGTCAGACTGGAGAGTATTTTTTATAATCCATACAATGCAATTCTACATAAAATCTGTTCTGAAGGAGGTGGCATTTCATGACAGTAATCGAAAAATCCCATTTTTATCTCGAAATAGGTAAAATCCTAGTAGTAATCCTTGATGCCCTAAGCGAGCTTGAAGCCGTACATTCTAACTGGCTACAAGACGCTAAAAACACCCTCGAAAACAGCTCTGAGACCGGTCGTTTTACAGTTTCACTCGCAGATATCCAAAACATCAAAGACAGCTTTTTAGAAGGCGACTTCTGCGCAACCTACTTTGGTATCAATCAGTTACATCTGCTCTTTTATTGCAGGAGATACTACTTCGATGACTCAAAATCCGAAGAGGAACATTTGGGTAATATCCTGCGCGACAATGCGCAAACCTTTCGAAAGTATGCGGATAGCTATACCGAAGATAGACTTAGCGCGATGAGCGAACAAGACCAGCAAAAATTTCTCACAAAACTCCGCAAATGGAGTCTCATTAGAGAACAAGGCGCAAATTCTACCAATGAGATTAGTGCGCTGATCCGTAAAGAAAATACTACTGCACCAAACCCAATTCTACTCGAGATTAGCCTCGCGAAAGAAATTTATAACCAAGCAAATTATCAACACGAAGAACATCTGCAAGATTTATCTATGGACGAAATAAGGTTACTCAACAACTTTATTGCATGCTTCAAATCAGCTGAATTGCAATCTTGGACAATTTAAAACCCTAAAACACATTTTCACCATCACCTCGCCTTCGGACGAGGTGTTTTTTGACTATAATACAAAATATGATATAATATCAATTATCCGAATTTTTTATTAGGAGGTTCATTTATATGTACAGTTACTCAGAAATTGCTCGCGCCGACATGACTGCAGGCGAAGCTATTGGCACCCTTAAGAATCTAACCTACTCAATGGACAAAAATCCCGCAACGACCGAGTATGTTGAAATTTTACCCATACTTAACTCTATCGATACACTCGAGTTTTTATGGAGCAATAACCGCTACCTCGGATTTATTCACGCTCTGCGCATACTATTCTTTTCCAGCATTAATCTCACCTTCGCTGACGTCATAGCCGACTTACTGATTAAACTCATAGACTATGAAGACACTCTCTTTGAGTATATATCGTCACAAAATGACCTAAACTCAGGCTTGTTTAAATGGTCAATGTTTAAAAAAATATCATTAGCGAAGATGCGCCCTCGGTTTGGAAAGCCTTTCTCGCCTACGTTTCAGCGAAGGAGGAGTATACGGAAATCGATTTCTTTAACACGAGCCCTAATTCGCCACTCCTAACAGAAATGTCCAACGCCTTGATTGTCGCAGACCTCCTGCTCGAATTCGAACAGAACTGCAACAATTGCGACACTAGCAATATTCACAGCATTCTAAAAGAAGTTGGCGCACTTGACGACTGGCGCAACCTCTAATCTGAGCAACCCAAAAATCCCCGCAGTTTTTAACCGCGGGGATTCCTTTTTCTTGCTTATTTATCGTATCCAGGCTTGCCTAGAAGCTCAAACATCTTTGTCTTGTAAGCTTCCACGCCAGGCTGATTAAACGGATTTACACCCAAGCAAAAACCGCTCAGCGCGCAGCTCATTTCAAAGAAGTAAATCAAAGCACCAAGCGAACGCTCGTCAAGCTCCGGCATCGTAAGCGAAATCGTTGGCACGCCGCCGGCAAAATGCGCCTTCTCGGTCGCCTCATTCGCCTTCTTGCTAATATAACTCAACTCTTTGCCCTCAAGGTAAGCCAAACCATCCAAATCTTCGCCAAATTTCGGCACCTTCACGCCCTTGTGAGCCTGCTTGATTTTAACAAAAGTCTCAAACAAATTGCGTCTGCCCTCTTGCATATACTGCCCCATCGAATGAAGATCAGTCGTATAGATTACGCTAGCCGGAAAAATACCTTTTTGCTCCTTGCCTTCACTTTCGCCAAAAAGCTGTTTCCACCATTCGTTAAAATACATAAAGCTCGGCTCGAAATTCGCCAAAACCTCTATGTCAAAACCCTTCTTTAATAGAGCATTACGTAATCCGGCATATTCTGCCGCCGCACCACCATCCGAAATTAATGCCGCGCGCTCTTCCTCGGCGCCATCCATCAGCTTATCAATATCTACGCCAGCTACTAAAATCGGCAAGAGTCCTACCGCAGACAAAACCGAATAACGACCACCAATATTATCCGGCACTACAAATGACTCATAGCCCTTCTCGACCGCCTCATCATGCAAAGCGCCCTTTTTTGCGTCGGTTGTAGCGTAAATTCGACACGCCGCTTCAGCTTCACCATATTTTTCTATCAATCTCTCTTTGAAAATACGGAAGGCTACCGCCGGTTCCGTCGTTGTGCCGGATTTAGAGATAACATTGATTGAAAAATTCGAATCACCAATTTCTTCCAAAACCTTTTCAATCTCGTAAGGACTCAAAGAATTACCCGCATATATAACCTTCGTACGCGAATTGTTGCCAAGCGCAGAGATGACCGCCCTATGACCCAGATAACTACCACCAATACCGATACAAACTAAATATTCAGAATTCAAATTGATGCGTTCAGCTGCTGTCTTAATCCGGGTAAATTCTTCCTTATTATAATTAATTGGCAAATCCACCCAACCGCCAAATTCATCTTCCTGCGCGCGTTGCACAAAAGACCGCGCGAGTTCAATCTCGTCGTTCAAATCATTCTCGTTAACAAAACCTTTAGCATTGTAGTCAAATTCAATCATTTCACCTCCTCCATATATCTATTATACCCCAAAAAGAAAGAACCCACGAGCATACTCGTAAGCTCTTCTCTTCAGAATTGTTTTATAATCCAATCGCGATATCGTGTAAATCATCAGTCGAAAGACTACCGTTGTCGTCCTGAATCTCATACAATACGCCACCGTTCACCCAAACCGCATTAGATCCAGAAATATAAACCGTTAAACCTTGACCCTTCGCTACTGTATAGTCGCTACCCCAGCGATCTCTTACGAAATTCGCAAGCACAGCATCCGAATCCCAGCTCGACTTCTTTTCGACCAAAGTAAATTTATTTTGATCGTCTTTCACAAAGTTCATCGTAATTGTACCGTTCTCTTCTTTTACAAGCCCTCGTAAACGATAACTCGTAGGTACGTAACTCGGGTATGCATTTTCAATGCCACTTTGCATAGCAGCAACACGGACTGATAAATCAGGCAAGTTCAAATAGACCAAGTAACCAAGAAGGCAAACCGAAACTACTGCCAAACTTGCCGCGATAGCAAAGCCTCTACGCCTAAAGAAACTTTTCTTTTGTTCCTGCTGTTGACGATGCTCGGTCTTTTCCATCGAAGCTACCTTTTGTAAAGCATCACTAATCGCACGTTCTTTCATTTCCTGCGCCGACATGTGCACCTTCGGTTGCTGGCGCGATGCGATTCTCTGACGCGCCGCACTCACTACACTTGGTTCACTTGCACGCACTTGCGCACGCGCCGTAGAGCGTTGAGCAACAATTTTTTCGGCCGCTTGCGCCTGGACAGACCTTGTCTTTACTTGCTGAGATTGAATACTTGCCGCGGCTTGCTGAGATTTTGCGCTTACGGTCTTTTTAGAAGACGGCTGCAACTGAACACGTTGATGACGCTCAATCATCTGCTGGCTAGCTCGCGCCTTTGTTGTAGCAATGTTAGCAACACCGCGACTAAGCTTCGGCTGAACCTTCGCGTCCTTCTGAATGACATTTTTCTTCACTACGGGACGCTTAACAAATTTGCGATTTAGAGTTGTAGATTTCTGCACGCGGCTATGATCAACAACACTCGAATGATTCGTTGATACATTACGCGTTGTTCTCTTTATGCCGTCCATCTTACCTCTCTTTAATTCCGTTAAAGCTATCTTAAAACATAAGCACGCCAAAATCAATAGCGTTTTAAAATTTTTGTTCAACAATCCCCGAATAAACATAAGCGTTTTGAAGCTAATAATGATATAATTATTCATAGTATGAACACGAAGACTAAAAAGATTCGTAACGCACGAATTATTGCTACTGATATTTTTATGCTCATTGCCGTTATTGCAATTGTTTTTATCATGACGCTCATCGCCATGGGTTTTAGTTTTACCGATAATGGACGTATCGAACAATCAGGCTTAGTCGAAATCTCTTCCCGCCCAAGTTCCGCAAAAGTCACAATTGACGGCAAAGAACTTTTTTCTACGACCGAAGTAAATAAATTGCTCGCAACCGGTAGTCACGATATTAAAATCACCAAAACTAATTACGATACCTGGAATTACACAATAAATGTCGAGGCTGGCCTTACAACCACGATTGACTGGGTGCGCCTCTTCCCGCTTAATCCAAAAATCGTCAATGTGGATACTTTCGATAAAACTCTTGCTCTTGCAAGCGTATCCAACTCTCATCGCAGTATTCTTGTTGCTGAAGATAACGCCACAAGTTTTTCCATCTTAAACCTACAAGACGAAAAACTGAAAGAAATTTCTAAAATAAAATTCCAAGATCTCCTCGGAACGCTCAGTGAAGGCGAAACCGCTGCAACTGCAAATGATTTCAAAGTCATATCCTGGAATAATAACGATACGCGCATCCTTATGACGCATCAAAAAGGCGACAGTATCGAATGGATCATCGTAAACGTCAACGAACCCGCAAAAAGCATCAATATTAGCAAACTCTACGACAAAAACTTCACAAACCTACTCTTTGCAAATGATTCGGCCACAAATCTTTGGGCTCTCGCTGCAGATGGCGAGCTAAGCGAGATAAGCACAAATGATACAACCACACAAACTCTTATTGCTAACGATGTTAAGCAAATTATTAATAACGGCGATACAGTCATTTATATCGCCCCAAGCAAAGATCAAGTACTTGATAGCTATGGCAACGAGACAAGTACCGAAAAAACCGGCGAGTCTTCAACCCTCACCGATAAGATCTTCGTATTTAACGAGGGCGAAGTTGGCTCAACCGCAGTCGCAGACCTAGGCAGCACAGACGCCAATGTCGTAATTGATACTGGTACATACTGGAGTAAGGATTGGCTCGTTTATAACCTTGGCAACAAGCTCATTGTTCGCAGAGGCAGTTATCCAATTTACAACAAAACCAAAGACAGTGACTTCGCAATCACGAAAGAAGTTGAACTTAGGTTTACTCCAACCATCACCACACATAACAGTGACGAAAGAATTATTATCGCCGCAAATGGCGCAGACGTATATACCTACGATGTTATCTATACAACCGAACGCGAATATCAAAGCGACATTGAAATTACAGACATCAACTGGCTAGACGACTTTCTCTACTGGCAAGCCAAGGATCAGACCATTGTCGTACGTGATTTTAACGGAGACAACCGTCGCGAAATCCTAAATGAGACTCTAGGCAATCTACCTGTTGTTATCAGTGCGAACAATCGCTATTTATACTATTTCACAAGCGAAGAGACGCCAGTCCTCGATAAAACTAACGACACCACTAAAGAATCAACAATCACTTCAGAAGAATCTACTACTAATTCTTCAAATTCAGAAGATACAGCAAATATAAAGACCATCTATCATTTAACTCGCGAAAAACTATAGGATATCAAACTAAATACCATAATCAGACATTCACTACGTACAAGAACGAATTTAAAACATGCGAATAACTAGCCCCCAGTCTTAACCGAGGGGTTTCTTTTCTTTGACAAAATAACCAACATTCCAGCCAGTGGCTTTACATCATAAAAAGACTAGCATTAACTTGCTAGCCTTTTTATGATTCATTATCTAATTTCCTACCAACCAGTTCCAGAAGCCATTCATTGGCGTAGCGCTATTCTGCGTGGCTTCCATCGACTCATTCTCAGTTGCCTCAATCTGTTCTGCCTCTGCGGCGCCGCCGTAATCCGGATAAACCTGCTCAGCGTAAACCAACAAACGATATCTCGACGTTCCAAGCGGTGTACAGGTAATCAAAGTAATCATCGGCTTGCCAGGATTATTCTTTGAGATATTTGCCAATTCCTGAACATTAGTTGGCTCTACCTCGACGGCCCCTTGGACACGATACGAATAGCGCGAACCATTATAATCTACATAAATCATGTCCCCAGCTTCCATCCTCGTAAGACCAGAAAAGATGAATTTGTAACGACTGCGTGTATCATAAATATTTCCCGCCGAATGCCCAGAAATTGCAAAATTACCAACTTCGCCCGGCATCGCAGAAGACACCGAAGTCTTAAAGTTCGCCACGCCATCCAACATCGCGACCTGCATCGAATGTACGTCATTTGCAGACTCCATAATGATTGGTACCTCAATATTCAATTTCGGTATCATCAAAGTTGGCGACTCGTGCACTGCCGCCGTGACCGTCGGATCGATTGCCTGAATCTCCGTCACCTCGCTATCGCCAGGCGAGATATAAGCAACGATATTCGACGCAATCGTCTGATTATATTCAAATAGTAAACCGATGATCAGCACCGATAGACCAATCGCAATTGGTATGAAATGACGCGATTTACGCATCTTTTTCGCCCGTTTTTCGACCTTACGACGAATTTTTGCTCGAAAATCATTCTCCAGTAGTTTCTTTTCATTAATTTCACCGCTACCACGCAGGCTTTCTACTTCTTTTGCAAGTGAAGACTTTTCCGCCGCAAGCGCCAAACGCGCACCGCTAATACGTTTGTGTTCTTTTGCTACCTTTTCCTTAAACTCTTTACGCTCTTTTTCGGCCTTCTCAATCTGTTCACTCTCTAAGCGTATCTTCTCTTGCGCAATATACTGCGTCGCAGCTTTATTGTAATAATCACCATAATACTGCTGATAATATTTCTGCCACGCCGAATGATACTTTCTCCACTCCGCCTCGTTAATCTGCGGTGTTACCTGATTATACTGATGTGCTTGTTCATTAGCCGTTGCTGGACGATAATTCTGTGGCTGTTTTTTATAAGCGTTCAAAACCTGCTGACGCGCCAAATTAATCGCGGTCTCGCGCTGCTTTTCTGCACTAGTTTGAGCCTGTGGCTTTTGGGAAGCCAAAGAATTAGAAACAGCTTGCCCACCACTTTTATTATCCATTACTGCTATTCTAGCACAAAAGCCCATTTTATGCTAAGATATGGATATACAAGACGGGCGAGTGGTGGAACTGGTAGACACGCTAGACTCAAAATCTTGTGGCAGTAATGCCGTGAGGGTTCAAGTCCCTCCTCGCCCACCAAAGCATAAAAATGACCGCAAGGTCACTTTTTTATGCTAAAGTGGGTGAAGCTGAGGACTGGAACCCGAACGACCGTGAGGGTACACTCGAGCAAGGAGCCGAGCGAAGCAAAAATGCTTGCATTTTTATTTCCGAGGCGACACAGCGAACAAAGTGGCGTAAGCCACGCTGTCCCTCCTCGCCCACCAAAGCATAAAAATGACCGCAAGGTCACTTTTTTATGCTAAAGTGGGTGAAGCTGAGGACTGAAACCCGAACGGCCGCCTACTCTTTGACAAAACTCCATCGTTGTGTCATGATTACATTCATCTTAGCACCTTACAAAGGAGGGGTATTTTTTGTTAAAACTGTTCAAATTCTTTTGGACTGGTCTTACCAAGATTAGTCCCATTGAATTCATACTGCTAATCTTCGACGTTGCAGCAATCGCCTATATGCCACGCTACTGTTTCGACTATTATCTTTGGACGATAGTCCTATTCTGCGACCTTGGGCTAATTGTGTCTCACGGAGCTTGGATAAAACACGCTCGTTACTCAAAACCCTTTGGCGAATCCGTGCCCTGGCAACGCACCGAAGGAGTCATCGTGCGCGGCATTATGCTTCTGTGCATTGTTAGTATTACGCAATTCTCTCGCCTTACCGACAACGAAGTCATCTCGGCTTCATGCCTCGAGTACCTTAGCTATTATTGCTGGTATCTTGTCGAATTCATTGCAGTCTACGAACTTTTCTATAGCATTCTAAAAACTCTGCACGCTCACAATTCGAGTTGGCTTGAAGGCACCAAAGGCCACATTGGCATACCAAACGTCATTAGTATCATTCGTATCGCGCTTGCGCTCTGCGTTCCGCACATCTACGCCCTGCAGAGCTTTGGTCAAGAAAGCAATACCGTTGCTTCTATCGTCCTTGGTCTTGCCTTAGCAACAGACGCCATCGATGGTTATCTCGCACGCAGTACCAACCAAACTACGAAAGCCGGCAAAGCGCTCGATCCACTTGGCGACAAGCTCATTTTCTACCCAGTAGCTGTTGGTTTCTACTTCGCCACAGGCAAACAATTTATCCGACCGCTCGAAGTTATTCCCGCTGAACTTGCACACACCGCCGCAATACTGATTATCCTGCGTGACGCTCTAATAATCCTCTGGTTTTGTCTCTACGGCAAAAACTATAGTCAAGGCATCAGTGCCGGCTACGCCGACAAAATCCGCACCATCGTCCTGAGTGCCTGGCTCGTAAGTACTTCGCTTGCCATAGCTATCCCAGAAACCAGCCTCGGCATCGCCATGATCTGGATTAGTTGGGGCTCACTTCTGCTTGCCGGCATCATTAGCCCATTCAGTTTCGTGATCGATATTTGCCGCGTTGTAAAAATCAAAAAGAAGCAATCGTATGCGAACTCAAAAAAGTCGCCATAGCTACACCACTCCATTAACAGATAAGACCGCCCCCTCAGGACGGTCTTATTTTATGAGAAAATATCGACAAAGAATTCCGAAATTGTCGCCATCTTGTCTGCCGCAACCACCAACCACGCTTCCCTGCACGTAGGAACGCGCGTTATAGTTAACGGCCACATGTGATTCTTGATAATTTCGCGCTCGCGTTTCGACAAATAGTAATCTTCCTCAGCGTTTTTTAAAGCAATATCAGGATGCAAAAAACCGTGGAAAGATTTCGGCCGACCATTTTCTTCATTTGCGCGCTCGTGCCAATCGTATAAGAAATAATCGTGCAAAAGCGCACCACGCACCAACTCGCCCTTACTATACTGAATATGCAGCGCGTCACCCAGCTTCATAGAAATATCCGCCACATTCATCACGTGCTGCTTTGTTGTTGTTTTGCCATGCTGGATATTCTTGTCCATCTCGTCAAAACGTCCACCATCAAAAATCCGCGCAGCGTACGGACGCATCTTTTTTTCGAGCTCAAAATATTTTTGTTCTCTTTCTGTCATCAAGCTTCTATAATAACACAAATGCTTATATTAGTCTTTAAGAATCGCCCGAGCAATCACCTGTTCACTCGTAAACTCGCGATTCCAGAGAGATAGCACCGCCGCACGTGCCTGTAAACCACCTTCCCAAAGCGTAATCTGTGTATAGTCTGTGTCGCCAATCTCTTCCGAAATCACCTGTCCGTCATGCGCAATTACAATCTGCCCTTCATGGAAAGTTACAATTGTCAGCGCGTAACTTAGCGTAAATTTATGTAAAGTCTCAATCAGCTGATTCATCGGCATCGATAAAGTAATAACCTTCGGATAATACATCGTGCGCAGCATTTTCTGCAACTGAGACATCGTCGCAAAAACCGTCATTGGCACCTCACGCATCGACCAGTTCATGATATCTGGCGTCAAAACATCTACGCCATCGCGCACCACAAAGACTGGTTTGTCGCAAAGTTTCATGTATTTTGCGAACGCAATCGAGGTTTCCGCATTCTTACCCAAATCACCCACAATCAAAACCATCTCCGCCCACTCTGTTTGGAGTAGCATTTCTTGAATTGCGGATTTACCAAACGCCCCAGAAGCCTCCGCCTTGGCATAATAAATCTCAGGCACTTTTGGCAATTTACCGCGTAAAGAATCCGGCAAAAGCGCTCGTACATCCCCTACGCCCATCTTATTAGCCGTTTCCATCGCCTTTGCTGCCGCAAAAAACGCACCTCTATTACCGCCAATAATCAGCAATTTTCCTGCAAAACGGCGCTGTTCTGGTTGCCAAGTATCCACATTCGGAAAAAGCGGCTGCTTCTTTTGCTTTTTCCAGTAATCGAAATCCGCCATTTATACCCCCAAATCTAGCTTCGCCTGCAAAGTTTCAGGCGTTTTTTCGACCATTTCTTCGGCTAAAACCACCGTCGGACTCACAACTTCCATTTCAACCATGCTAGCGTTCAAAGATAGATCTTTCATTTCGATCATTACCGGACAATGATCTGAACCCATCACTTCGTCACAGATCTCCGCCTCAACTAACTTATCTTTCAAGCTGTTAGACAACAAGAAATAATCAATACGCCAACCAACATTATTCGTGCGCGCTTGCCCTCGGTAAGACCACCAAGAATACTTTACCTTTTCTGGATTCTTAAAACGGAAACTATCTACAAAACCCGCCGCCAGATAATTCGTCATGCCCTGACGTTCTTCGTCCGTAAAACCAGCATGACCAACATTTTGCTTTGGGCGCGCCAAATCAATCTCCTTATGCGCCACATTCATATCGCCACAAAGAATCACCGGCTTAGTCTTCTCAAGTTCTTTCAGATAGCTCAA
>JAFONX010000011.1 GCA_017418275.1 Candidatus Saccharimonadota bacterium
GACAGTGTACTCTAGATCTTTTCCGTCATCGCCTTTTCTAAATCTTTCTATTTCAAACTGGTCAGGATTATGTTTTTCTAGATATGTTATCGGTACGCCCATCCCCTCATAGTAGTCCTTCGGTATATCCGCAACCTTATCTACATTTATCGCATCATAATTGTCATACTTTGGATATTTCTCTGGACTATAGCTTTGAAACAAATCCAATTCCTCGTGGCGTTTTTGTATATCAAGATTTGTATACCAAACACAGTTTCTAAATTTAACCAAATTCGTCTTTTCGTCGTAGACTCCACTTGCATAATCATGTACTTGTGGGGTTCTAAAAAATGCATTTCCACCTTTAAAGCCATAGCCGAGCCACATTCTATTGGCCTTTATTAACGGAAAGATCTCTTTATAGGTAATTGCATTCATTCCACCAATAATTACGAATTTTTTATCATACTCCATTAGCTGAGCAACATATTCACGAAAAAGCGAAAAAGGAGGGTTGGTTACCACTATGTCAGCTTCTTTCAGAAACTCGATTGATTCGGCACTCCTAAAATCTCCATCTCCATCAAGTATCGTTAGGTTATTTTCATCACTTCGCAATAATAGTTCAATGTCCGTCAAATCCGTTGCGCCGTCACCATTCATATCAGGCACTTCCGTAATCTCAATTTTGTATGGCATTTTTTCATCTTTGTGAAAAAGCGGAAGATTGTTAAGCTCTGTATAGCTGACTGGTGAACCAGAGTAGCAAGTACAAATAAGCTTCTTTAATCCAAGAAACTTAAAGTTCATTGCGAAATACTTAAAGAAATTACTCTCAAAGGGGTCGTCGCAATTACAAAAGACTACTTTATCCTTAAAATGTTCCTTATAATGCCTCAGCTCATTTTCGATATCTGGGAGCTGAGTATAAAATTCATCATTTTTCGCCTTACTTGCACGATGCAAGTTCGCATTATTTCGGGCTATGGCGCCTCCTTCCCTAGCGCCACAACCTATCAAAAAGAAATAAGACACCACGCGGGTGTCTTAGCTAAAAATCATCATAGACCGGTTACATCATGAATCCGGGAGCAAAACACCGCATGATGTCTTAAATCAATTTCTGCACTTAAGCTGAATACAGCCTAACCGGAGCGATGAATATACTCCCGGGTTTACGGGTTGTATTCAAAAACTCCGCCACAAAATAAGTGCAGAATTGTAGCCTAAGTGCAAATTATTAAATTGATTTAAGACAATTTAATTATAACACCTTGACCACATCTAATTATTGAAAATCTTCAAAAAAACAAAAACTCACAAAAAAAGAAAGCCCCGTACCTGCGTAATCCAACGCCGCCTGACGAGCTTTCGTTATCTAAATCATAGCATAGATACTACTTTATTTCAATTACCGCCTTCTGCTTGTCGATGAGCAAAAGCCGATTGATTTTATTGGCTTTGCTTAATTGAAATCTTAGTTCACTCTTAATTCTATTAATATGCATCTTGGAAAAGCGGGCATCAATCACGATATTATCTGATTGGCCAGAAGCACTTCTTAGTACATGCTGAAGATTATACTTACCCGTTCCCGTCGGAGTCTTTAATTCCCAAAATAATCCACCTATCAAGAAATCTGGCGTTCTATTATTCTTTCGAGAAACGAACACAATATCTTTTTTGAAATATTCAAGCAAAATCCGAGCAGCCGATAGCTCTTTAGGGCTAGGTCCTGGCTGAACCTCCGCAGGAATTATGATTGAATATTTCTTCATACGAGCAAGTATATTAACGCTCCGGTATGATGCCAAGCATAATTACGATCCTTGCTACAACAAACGTTGTTGCTAAAAGTGCGCGTATATCACAACTCAAATAAAAAAATTCCAGCCCCTACTTGCGTCGGCTGGAACCTACGATTTTCACATTTGAGCAAAAACTATAGACCGGCGCTCGTGAAGAGCTGGAATTCTTAGTTTTTGCTTTGCGAAAAATCCGCTTGCAAATGTGCTTCTATGTAATCGTAGTTCCGCTTTAATTATACCATTCAGTAACACTGTTTAGTTAAAATGCCTTATACTATATTCCTATGGATATTTATTTAGACAAAGTTACCACCGACAAGAAAGACGCCCTTTACCGCCTGCTTCAGTACTCCCTTTTTGAAGAAAGTGCCACCGACGGCAACGAGATGACCGACGACGCCGTCTTTGAATACAAATGGTTTGACCGTTACTTCACCGAGCCAGATCGCCTCGCCTTCTTTATCCGCGAGCAAAACAGCAACAAGCTCCTCGGCTTTGCCATGATCAACACCTATACCGAACATTTCACCGAAGGCCACAGTGTCGCCGAGTTTATGGTCTTACCAAAATACCGCAAGCAACACATCGGCCAAAAAGCCGCACATCTCTGCTTCGATCTCTTCTCTGGCAACTGGGAGGCCTCGCCAAGTCACGGCAGTCTCGCCGCCAAAGTTTTCTGGGAGAAAGCCATTAAAAGCTACACGAACCGTCCGGCCGAGTTCGAAAACGGCATTTTCTACTTCACAAAGGCCGCTTAAATCCCAAACTCCCCACAGTCTGGGGAGTTTTTAATCCCCTTCTAGCCCGCACGCTTGGTTTATGCTACAATATACACATCCCTAGGGGTGTAGCTCAGTTGGTAGAGCACTGGTCTCCAAAACCAGGTGTCGCGAGTTCGAGTCTTGCCGCCCCTGCCAAATTATTCCGATACCCGCGAGGGTATTTTTTATCGCTATCCCGCTATTGACTTTTCTCTTAGAATTTGATATAATAAACAAATCTTCTGCGCAGTCGTTTACTTCTAAACGTCAGACCAAGCGCAGTTAGAAATCCGGCACTCGCTCGTGAGCGAGTAGCACATTACCAAAGAGAGGAGGTCCATATATGGAAAATATGGACTACACAGCAGCAAACATTCAGACATTGGTCGGAGAACTTACGAAACTCTTCGGCAAATACCCAATGGGCGTCACAAGCGCCTACATCGCCTTGAGTGAACGCCTGAACGACGTTGTCCGTCACCTCGACGGAGATCTCAGTGTAGGAATCGTACGCAAAACTGTCGATCTTCGCGAGATGATCGGTAGAAAATACGATGGTTCAAACGGCGATTATAGACAGCGCTTGGAGCGCCTCCGCCTCAATACAAAGTCGGGCTACTTCAAGCAGAGAGGTATCGTAGCTTGTAAGCTTCTTGGCGAAATCAAGCCCGAGCCCCTCAGAAACGCGAACGATATGAGCCGCGATGTATTGGGCTGGATTATTACCAGTTTGACCGAAGCACGTCCTCAGTTTAGCCTCGGAGTAGGCAACAAGGAAGAGCGCAAGAAATACAGCGCTGAGCTCAAAGAGGCTTACGCCCTTCAGTTGGCACTCGACGGGATACCAAAAGAGGAGGACGAATGCAAGTTCTTGCTTCTTCAGGAGCTTACAGTCCTCAGATTGATCGACTGTGTGTCCCCCGTTTGCCTCCTGGGCTATTGGCAGGCTTTGCATCCTAAGAATCCTACGGCCGTTGCAATCCATGCGACCGCAGAAGAGGTGCTTATCAGTCTGCCCTGCCAGGAAATGAGCGAGACCGAATATATCGAAAATGGCCTGCTCATGCTTGCAGCCCTCGCAGAAACTGTGAAGGCCGCCTGTGTCGACTGGGAAACTCGCGTGCTTTGCCAGCAGAGCACCGACTATATCCTCAAAGCCCTCGACAGAGCAAAAAAAGCAATGACAATCTGCGCGGCGCTTGCTGAAAGCCAGAACATCGACTCGAGACAATGGCAGAACCGTTGCAGAGCAATCATGGAACAGACACAGGAGCATCTGGAGGCGGCAATGCAGGCTGATATATGCAAGCACTTTGAACTTAGTGCTTGCGCATTGAGCGCATACGCCGAGAACTTCGACGAAACCGATACACCCTGTCTGGCACTTATTCGCTGCTAATCCTTTATCCACCCTCGGTTCCTCACGGAATCGGGGGTTTTTCTTGCTTTCTAAAAAACGCTATAATACTAGTTATGTCGAGTTTTCCTAGCCTATATCTCAAGGAGCTCATGAGTAAGCTCAGCGACAACGGTCTCACCGAAGGTCAAGAAGCCGCCCTCGAGGCGATGCTTATGGGCGAAAACGTCTTCCTGACAGGCGATGCAGGCACGGGGAAATCTTACGTCCTCAGCGAATTCTTGCGCAAGATGCACCGCAAGAAACATATTATCGCCTGCGCGCCGACCGGTATCGCTGCCCTGCGCCTACATAACGGCAGTACCATCCATCGCGCCTTTCGCGTTCCTTTTTTGCAAGCTTACGACTATCGCAAACATAACCACCCAACCGAGGAAATCCTGAACGCCGACGTGATTATTATTGACGAAATTTCTATGTGTCGCGTGGACCTCTTTGACTACATCGCCGAAATTATTTTTGAAGCCGAAGAAATCACTCAGAAGAAGAAACAAATGATTGTCGTGGGCGATTTTTATCAGCTACCGCCAGTGCTACGTCGCGAAGAAAAAGAGGTCTTGAGTTATAACTATCCAAATATACAAGCCGGCTTCTGTTTTACGGGTAAAAACTGGCGTCGCTTTCATTTCAAACCTTTCGTTCTGACCGAGATTATTCGCCAAGAAGAAGATAGCTACGTTGAGATGCTGAATCGTGCCCGCCACGGCGACCGTAGTTGTTTACCATACTTCAACGATCAGGTCGTAGACGAGATTGACGAAAACGCCATCTGTCTCGTGCCGACCAATGCCAAGGCTAGTGCGATTAATAGTGCCAAGCTCAATAGTCTCATAGGTGTGCCAAAAATCTTTCACGCCAAAACTAAGGGCACAATCAATGCCGGCGATAAAGCCGCCGACGAAGCCCTAATTTTAAAGCCGGGCGCCCGTGTAATTGCCCTCTGCAATAGCACCGACTACAAAAACGGCCAAATTGGCACCGTCAAAGAGCTCGACGAAGACGCCGTACGCGTAGTCTGGGACAACGGCAAGCGTTCCACGGTCGAAAGCTACGACTGGAATATTATGCGCCCAGAGTGGGACGGCGATGTTATCAAACATGAAATTGTAGGCACTTTTAGTCAAATCCCGCTCCGTCTTGCCTATGCCATCACAATTCACAAAAGTCAGGGGCAAACTTACGCTCGCACCTGTGTCGATCCTGCTTGTTTCGACATTGGTCAGCTTTATGTGGCATTGTCGCGTTGCGAAAGCATTGAGGGGCTAAGCCTAATGCGCAAAGCTTATCCAAGTGCATTAAAAAGCTCACCAGAGGTGTTAAGCTTTTATTCTGAACTCACGGGTGAAAGTTACTACACAGAAATTGAATACTAAAGAACTTCCTGATAGCATCTTGACAATTGTCGCAAAATGATGTATTATAGCTCTAGTCGTTACGGGACCTTGGGAAATAATCGCGTTTCGGATTGCGCGACCCGAGGTACGGTCTGTAACGAGGAAGCCAAGTAATTGGACGTAAGGCCGTGACCCAGACGCCTGGTCCGCGTCGGGATTATGAGAATCTCCTTACTGCAATTATTGCGCCTTATAGGTGCGGATATAATTAATAACTTTGTTTGTACACTCAGACATGCGAATTATCCGTACCACACGAAGGTACACACCTGCGTCCACGATTACACCACCCCTGACATTTTGGCCAGGGGTCTTTTATTTGTCTGGTTTTCTTGCTCCTACCACCGTTTTATTGCTATACTATTCTTTTAAGACAAAGGCAAAAATCTCAAATATATGTTCAGATTATTTAAGTATCTCAAAGTAAAAGACTGGATTTTTATGGGTCTGGTTTTTGCTTGCATTTTTGGTCAGGTTTGGTTAGAACTCAAAATGCCAGATTATATGGCAAAAATCACAACCCTCGTACAATCTCAAGATAGCAGCATGGAAGAAATATGGCACAATGGTCTACTCATGTGCCTCTGCGCGATCGGCAGTTTAATCTCGGCGATTGCAGTTTGTTTTTTAATATCTACAATTGCAGCTGATTATTCCAAAAATACCCGCAAAAAATTGTTTGACAAGGTCGAGGAGCTTGATTATCACCAGGCAAAAGAATTCTCGACTAGTAGCCTAATTACTCGCACTACGAACGACATTACACAAACGCAGATGGTACTCGCGATGGGCATGCAGATGATTATTCGCGCGCCAATGACTGTGATTGTAGCGATTTCAAAAATTATGCATAAGAACTGGCAATGGAGCTCTACAACCGCGATTGGCGTCGTGATACTCCTCGCCACAATTGTTTCGCTCATGGCGATTGTTTTGCCGAAGTTTAAAAAGTTACAAAAACTCACCGACAAGCTCAATGGCGTGACGCGCGAAAATGTTACTGGCATTCGCGTCGTGCATGCTTTTAATGCCGAAAAATACCAAGAAAACAAGTTTGATAGCGCAAACACCGAGCTTTCCAACACACACCTCTTCACCCAGCGTACAATGGCTATTTTGGCACCAATGATGTATTTAGTCATGGAAGGTGTCTCGTTGGCGATTTATTATATCGGCGCAGTTCTAATTAATGATGCCGGCGGCGCCCCAGAGAGAATTGCACTCTTCGGCGATATGATTACCTTCTCGAGCTACGCGATGCAGATTATTATTTCATTCTTGGTGCTTGCGGGTATTTTCATAATTGTGCCCCGCGCCCAGGTCTCCGCAAAGCGTATTAACGAGGTGCTTAAAACTAAACCTACCATTAAGAATGGCTCCATCAAGGGCGACGACCTTTCCGAGAAAGGCACCGTTGAGTTTAAAAACGTCAGCTTCAAATACCCTGGAGCGCAAGACTACATGCTCAAGGATATTTCCTTCAAAGCAAACAAGGGCGACACGGTGGCAATTATCGGCTCAACCGGCTCTGGCAAATCTACGCTCGTAAACCTAATCCCGCGTTTGTATGATTCGAGCGAAGGCGTAATTTACGTCGATGGCATAGACGTAAAAGATTACAAACAATCTTCTTTGCGCAACAAAATTGGCTATGTACCACAAAAAGCCATCATGTTTGACGGTACGGTTTTAGCCAACGTAGCTTACGGCGATAACGGACAAGGCAAAGTCGACGAGGACTATCTCAAGAAGGCACTTGAGATCGCTCAAGCAAAAGATTTCGTCGAAAAAATGCCAAAAGGCTATAAATCTCACGTCGCTCAAGGCGGTACAAATATTTCTGGCGGTCAAAAACAACGTCTCGCCATCGCTCGTGCAATTGCTAGAAAACCAGAGATTTTCATCTTTGACGACTCCTTCTCCGCCTTAGATTTCAAGACAGACGCCAAGCTTCGCAAGGCTCTCAAAGAAAACGTCAAACAAGCGACCAGTATCATTGTGGCACAACGCATCGGTACAATCATGCACGCCGACCAGATTATCGTATTAGATGACGGCGAATGCGTCGGCAAAGGCACACATCAGGAATTATTAAAGAATTGCGAGGTCTACAAACAGATCGCACTTTCGCAGCTTACAAAGGAGGAACTCAATGTTTAACGGAGGACCAGGCGGCAGACGTAGTGGCGGCGCACCACAAAAAAGCAAAAATTTCGGCGCCGCAATGAAGCGACTTTTCTCGGAGCTCCACGGCTTCATAATCCCAATTATTGTCGCTTGTCTGTTTGCGACCGGCGGCTCGATTTTGATGATTATCGCGCCACACATTGTGTCGGATTTAACAGACGAAATCGCTAAGGCCTTACCAGGCTTGCCAGTAGACTTCGGATTGGTTAGTAAGTTTACACTCATTCTTGTTGTAATGTATATCACGGGTGCACTTTTGCAACTCTTTGAATCTTTACTGATGGCTTGGGCTTCAACGCGTTTTGGTCAAGATTTACGCGGGCGTATTTCGAAGAAGATTAACCGTCTACCGCTAAGTTATTTTGATAAAAACCAGACCGGTGATATTTTGTCTCGCGTCACAAATGACGTTGATTTAGTTTCACAAAGCCTGAATCAGTCACTATCGACCCTAATTTCCGAGGCTGCCCTGCTATTAGGCTCGGCAGTCATGATGATTATCACAGATTTCCAGATGGCCGCCGTAGCAATTGGCGCAAGCGTGATTGGTTTTATATTTATTGGAATTATCCTCTCGACTTCGCAAAAGTATTTCACAATGCGTCAGGAAGAGCTCGGTAAACTAAATTCGCATATTGAACAGATTTACTCGGGTTTGCTAGTTGTAAAAACCTACAACGGCAAAAACGATTCGGACAAGAAATTCGATAAATACAACGAAAGCGTCCGTGTCGCTAATCAAAAGAGTCAATTCCTGTCTGGCCTCATGCCGCCAGTCATGCAGTTTATTGGCAATTTTGGCTATGTAGCGGTTTGTATTTCTGGCGCATTACTTGTAAAGAATGGTGCGATTACTTTCGGTACAATTGTTGCCTTTATCACTTACGTGCGCCTATTTACTTCTCCGCTATCGCGCATCGCGCAATCGGCAAGTAGTTTACAATCTGCCGCCGCCGCAAGCGAACGTGTCTTTGAATTTATTGACGAAGATGAGCTCGTTTCCGAAGCACAGTTGTTTGAAAAGGTTCACAAAGATAGCATCAAAGGCGATATTGAATTTTCGCACGTTTGGTTCTCTTACGAGAAAGACAAGCCAACCATTAAGAATTTCAATACCAAGGCAAAGGCTGGCCAGAAGATTGCAATTGTAGGTCCGACTGGTGCTGGTAAGACAACCCTCGTAAACTTACTCATGAAATTCTATGACATCGATAGCGGAGACATCGTAATCGATGGACATTCTACGGGCGAAATGAAGCGTAGCGATCTGCATTCGCTCTTTACAATGGTTTTACAAGATACTTGGATGTTTGAAGGCACCCTGCGTGAAAACATCGTCTATAACCGCAAGAATATCAGCGACAAGAAGATTATGGAAATCTGTGACAAGATTGGTCTCTCGCATTTCGTAAAGACTTTACCAGACGGACTTGATACACAAATCGGCGAAAACGAATCAATCTCAGCCGGACAAAAGCAGCTTATCACGATTGCACGCGGTATGGTCGAAGACGCGCCGCTCCTAATCCTCGACGAAGCAACCAGTAACGTCGATACTCGCACCGAAGAATTAGTCCAGGCAGCAATGGATAAGCTCATGGAAGGTCGTACAAGCTTTATTATTGCTCATCGCTTGTCTACAATTCGTAATGCTGATAAGATTCTTGTTTTGAAGGATGGCGACATAATCGAATCTGGCACACACAACGAACTAATGAAGAAAAATGGCTTTTACGCCGAGTTATATAATTCACAGTTTGCGCTTTGAGGCCTATATCACGAAAAATTCTGGACACAAAACGGTCCAGAATTTTTGTATATAGGCCCAAAAGGCGCAAACCAAAATTATACAGCTCAGCCTCAATCTAAAACACAAGTTAGATGCTTAGATGTACCGTGATGCCAGGTTTGCAGTCCGCTTTGCTATCCAAGACGTAAGTTTTCTCGTCACCAAACTCAATTCGCTCATCAACCCATTCGCCGTCTTCTTTGACTTTAATACTAGGCTTGCCATTAATTACGATAAGCTGCAAATTTGCCTCTTCAAGCGATTCCGTACGCACAATATCCGCTTCGCCCGCATTAAACATATCTCCGTCTTTTACGCCAAAATAACGGTAGTCCGGTTCATGGCTCTCTTCCGTACAGCCATAGGAAATACGAAGCATTCTATCACTGCCAATCAAGGACGGATCATAGCGCCTAAACAGTACTATACAGGCGATTATCATAAGAATCAGCACAACAGCCACAGAGGCGAGATGATACCAACGCAAGACAAACTCTTCTTTCGCGGTTGGCGCCGCCTTCTCTGTGAGTTTTTTCTCACGCACGGCTTTACGAGCGACTTTTTCGGCCGCAACATCATCAATTTTGATTGGTTCGTTATGTTTTTCGGACTTGATTTTAACTTTAGTCTTCTTCACAGTAGATTTTTCGGTTTTTTCTGACATTATTCTCCTTTATATTTATTCTACATCGTGAAAACTTTTTTGCGAACTTTTGCCTATGCGCTTGTGCTTTAAAGATTATAAGTGCTATACTAAATTGTAGATGAAAATATTAATGCTCGGATGGGAACTCCCCCCGAATAACAGCGGCGGACTTGGAGTAGCATGTCAGCACTTGTCCGAAGCGCTCGCTAAGCAGGGCGTTGATATTGATTTTGTGGTCCCTTACGAAGCCGAGCATCATCTTAATAACGTGCGAGTTTTATCTGCGCTACACATTGATCCACTTTATCGTTTTGGCGGTAGCGCCTATGACAACAAGCGCATCGAAGAAAAGCGTTTTGCAACCAACAACGGCAAAAAGCTCATGTCCATCCGTGACGTTCAGCGAGATTATTGTAAATTCGTCGAGCGCTATTTAATGGAGTTTAAGCCGGATCTCGTCCACGCGCACGATTGGCTTACTTATGAAGCTGGTATTCTAGCCAAGAAAAACTTTGGCATCCCACTCGTCGCGCACGTTCATGCCACAGAGTTTGATCGCGGTGGTGCCAAAGGAGGCAATCCACTCATTCACGAAATTGAGTACCAAGGTTTGGTTTGGGCTGATAAAATCATCGCCGTTAGCGAAGCTACCAAGCAGATTATTATCGACCGTTATAAGATTCCAGCCGATAAAATTGATGTTGCATACAACGGCTTTGAAGCCCCACAAGATAACTATACCTTTGACAGATCAGATTACTCTTATCTCATCAGCATGAAGAATAAAGGCTATACCATTGTTTCGACCGTTGGGCGTTTTACACTTCAGAAAGGTCTCTTCCATCTAATGCATGCCGCAGCCCGCGCAATCAAAATTCACCCAAAGATGCTATTCCTCTTTGCGGGTGACGGTGAGCAAAAGGAAGATCTCATGCGTTTATCTGCCGATCTCGGAATTTCAAGAAACGTTATCTTTACTGGCTTCGTACGCGGCAAACAGCTCCGCGACGTGTACAGTATTTCTGATATTTTTGTTATGAGCTCCGTATCCGAACCGTTTGGCTTAACCGCCCTAGAAGCCGCCCATCATGGCAACGCACTCGTGATTACCAAACAATCCGGTGTAGGCGAAGTCCTCAATTCTATTGTGCGTTATGATTTTTGGGATGAAGATAAGCTAGCAGGTGCATTGGTAAATATTGCCGAAAGCCCTGCTCTTGTCACAACTCTGCGCGATGGCATTAAGCGTGAATACGGACGCATCTCTTGGGACGATGTTGCGGAAAAGTGCGTCCAAGTGTATGATGAAGTTAACAAACATAAAAGAAATAGGTTTTAAGAGGTAATACTGGGAATGCGTTCCATTGTCTTATATTTGCATATGCACCAGCCGTATCGGCTAAAACATTACAGTATTTTTTCCGTAAGCCACGATCACGATTACTGGACAGACAAAGATTGGTACGCCGGTACCAATAATGAGCGTATTTTTAATAAGGTAGCCGAAAAGTCCTACCGCCCGATGCTCGCCATTCTCGAGAAATGCTTAAACAATTATCCTGGCTTTAAGGTTTCCCTATCTATTACAGGTACTTTTATTGAGCAAGCCCAAGAATGGGCACCAGACCTCATTGAAACCCTACAACGTATTTGTAAGACTGGTCGTGTCGAGATTGTCGCCGAGACCTATTATCATTCACTAGCCTTCTTCTTCGACCGTCAAGAGTTTGAAGCTCAGGTAGTTCAGCATCAGAAGATTATCAAGGAGCTTTTCGATGTTGAAACGCAAGTTTTCCGCAATACCGAGCTTTCTTATAACGACGATTTAGCAAAATGGGCAGACGGTTTTGGTATGAAGGGTATCCTTGCCGAAGGTTGGGACAAAGTCCTCGAGTGGCGCAGTCCAAATTTCGTCTATAGTCCAGCTAGTTGTAAGAACACCAAGCTGCTCATGAAGAACTATCGTCTTTCCGACGATATTGCCTTCCGCTTCTCCGATAAGCATTGGAAAGAATGGCCGCTTACCGTCGAGAAATATATCAGTTGGCTCGAAAAAGCCACACTGCGTGGTCCGCTCGTTAATCTCTTTATGGATTTTGAAACCTTTGGTGAAAATATTTGGGAAGATACTGGTATCTTTAAGTTCTTCGAGCATTTAGTCTACAGTTGGCTTCAAGACCAGGAAAACAATTTCCTAACTGTCAGCGAAGCATGTGATAGCGCGGTACCAAAAGCCGAAATTTCTATGCCGTGGACAGTGACTTGGGCTGATACCGAGCGTGACCTATCCGCTTGGCTCGGCAACTCTATGCAGCACGAAGCTCTGCAAGCCGTTTACGAGCTAAAAGGCGACGTGCTCGAAGCTAATGACAAAGATTTACTCGAAGATTGGCGTAGACTCCAGACGAGCGACCATCCGTACTATATGTGCACAAAATATTTCAACGATGGTGACGTGCATGCTTACTTCTCGCCTTATGATTCGCCGTACGACGCTTTCCTGTATTACATGAACGCCTTACGCGATATGCGTGAACGTATTGACAAGATAACCGAGAAGAACAAAAAGCTCAGCGCTAATAAAACTAAGGAAGATTAAAGAAAATGCACCGCAAAAACAACGCGGTGTTATTTCTTATGCTTGCAAAAGTTTGCCCTCTAGCGTATGATGTGGGAATGACACGCACTAGGGCGTGTTTGGACATTTCGTAGCTATTCGCCAACCCAAGAAAGGCAAAATTATGTCCAAACCCTAGAATAGCTACACCTTGGCCTCAGCAATAGCTGGGGCCTTTTACTTGCTTGTGATAATTGGAGCCCACCAAAGAGAGATTCCTAGCAATCCGAAGATATCGAGCTTAGATCAAGCGAGCCAAACAGCGCGCAGTTAAAACAACATCTTCCGCCGTAGAACCGCGCGATAAATCTGAAACAGGTTTCGTGAAACCTAGCAAAATCGGGCCCGCTACCTTAGCACCGGCAAATTGCTCAAAAGACTTATATAAGATGTTTCCAGCATTAATATCTGGAACAATCAGGACGTTTGCCTTGCCGGCTACTTCAGATTCCGGCGCCTTTTTAGCTCCAATGCGCGGATTAACCGCAGCATCAAGTTGCATTTCGCCATCGATCTTAATCTCAGGATGAAGCTCGCGCGTTTTTGCAATCGCTTCATTCATCAAAGTCATCGTTTCATCTTTCCCGCCCGAGCCAAAAGTCGAAAAACTTAGCATCGCTAAACGCGGCTCATCATCGAGTAGCTTCGTAGCAGCTTCATATACAAGCTCGATAATCCGACACATTTGCTCAAGATTAGGATGCTTACAGGTTGCGCCATCCGAAAGGATTATCTTGCGACCGTCTGGAAATTCCGCATAAAACAGGCTTGTAAATAGTTTCACTTCTGGCTTTATAAGCCCAAGCTTATCCCGTGCAGTCAGAATCACGTCGCGCGAAGAGTAGTCTATTCCCGCCACAATACCATCCACCGCGCCGTCAGCCAATTGCGTAAAAGCTTTGTCAAGAGATTGTACCTCGAGAACCGGCTCAATATCCGTCAACTCAGTTGCGGCTTGTTTGATATATTCATTATCTTCAGGGAATAAGATTCGCTTCATACCTCTATTTTAACATGTCAAGCCAAGCAATTAACTCCTCACTCCCGAGACGCGCCGCGTTTTCTTGCTCCATTTCCGCAATTTTTCGACTAAGCTTAGCAGCTTCGTCCGTCAAAGTCGCTTCAATCTCTTGATAATCTTTTGCCGAGCAGTATATTTCGCATTCTTTTAACTTAAGTAGCGCTCCATTTAGTTTCGCTAATTCCGGCTCAGTTTCAAGACCTTCAACAGCCTGCGGCTCCTTAACACTCGCCTTGAGCTGAAGCAACAAGGCATTAAGCGACATAAGTTCCCTTGTTTTCGGACTATCTAGCGCCGCACGATAGTCCTCTAATTTTATCTTTTCGTCGTCCCGAAGATAAGGATAAATGTTCATCAGCGCCGCATCATAATCCACAAGAGCCGCACCATAGCGCTCTGTTTCACCCATGCGAATACTAGCCGAAAGTTTTACAACCGCTTCTTCAAGTTCACTAGCGTAGGCTTGGCGTTTTTCAGAAACATAGCTTCTCTTAGCATAGAGTAACAACGCCGTCTCGCTTGCTAAAGCTAGAATAACTAACAGAATACAGCCCAAGACAATCAATCGTTTTTTCATAACAATCCAGCTCCTTGTAAAGTAACATTAATTAAGTTCGCATATACCCTTCGACCTTCAAAATTCAAATGAATATGGTCATCATAAAGTAGCTCCGGATGCGAAACTGCAATTGACCACCAGTCTGCATAATATACTCCATCATGACTATCCGCAAAGCTTTTAATTGCAGCGTTTTGCGTTTCGCGTGGTTGCTCCTCGCTAGCGTAGCCGGTTACAAATACTACAACCGAACCACGCGCACTATCCACAACCTCCTGCATAATAGCATCCGTGAAAGTGCGTTCATTAGTCGCCAAGCTTACCACAACCACGGGTGGCACCGAGCCACTCGCCGCCGCCGAATCCAAAATTACATGCGCTTTTTCGATACCGCGCGACTCCATGGCATCTACATATACGCCAGGGATCGCCGCCTCAAGATCCGCTTTAGCGCCCAAGGTCACAGAGTCACCAATCACGAGCACCGAAGCGCTATTTATGTCCATACTTGGCGAAGCTGGCATGGGCGGGATCCAAGCGGTCGCAGCTTCTTTTTCGTCTGTTTCGGCTTGCACAGCGCGTTCATGCACGTTTTCAATTAACTCGCCCAAATCTAATGTTTGAACATAACTAATTTTTTGCGCCCCATGTTCGGTCTCCATCGCTTCGAGCTGGGTGGTAATATTCGACCTTGCCGGAATTGAACACAGAGAAAAAATCGCAAAGCCGGTCGGGAGCGCCAAACATATCAAACTATGACGCAGTTGTAGGCGCAGAATCCTCGTCGCTATAGTCGTCAGAATCAGGCTCAAAACCACACAGAGCACTACGTTGGTCGTCGCATTAATCTGAAAGATGCGCGGCAAAAGAATATATAGAGGCCAATGAAATAGATAAACACCAAAGGAATACTTACCTAAGTATTCTAATGGACGCAGTAGACGTGGCAAACTCGTACGTCTCCGTTGCAGGCGCAAAATCGCCGCCACAATAATAACGCCTAGTAAAGCCGCCAGTTGCAAAGAGCCCGCGAAAGCTTGCGAGAAATCGATCTTAATCGCTAATATTAGAAATGTTATCACCGCGGCAACCAGCACTGGTATAGCAGGCCAGCGACGGCGGCGACTCGGGTAAGGACGAAGAAGGCGCCAAGCCGCCAAAGCAACCCCACCATAAAACGCGAAAGCTTGTGTATCAGGCGCAAAATACGCTCGGTTTATTTCATCAAAGATAACCGCATAGGCATACATCAAAGCCGCCGAAATCAGCGAGATGCAGACCGAGAGCAAAAGCATGTGCTTGAGGACTTTTTTAAAACTCCGGGCTTTCAGTATAGCAAGGTTTAAAACAATCGGCAGACTCAGACACAGTTGAAACTCAAGCGCCAAAAACCAACAATGCTCAAACAGGTTCGGCATAGTCAAATCTTCATAACTACCACCCTGCGCTATCTCCTGGATATTTGTAGAGAACAACAAGGCGAACAAAGCGTCCAAATGTAACCCTTCTAGCACGCCGTGCGGGCTAAAGAAGGCTAAGCAAAGCGTAAAAACGACACAAACAAATAGCGCCGGCCACAGGCGCATCAGGCGACGAAGGACAAATTTACCACCCCGAACGGCTTTTGTCTTTTTGTAGGTATTGAGTAATCCGGTTCCTAGCAGATAACCCGAAATCGCCAAGAAGATTTCGACCGCCAAAAAACCGCCCGGCAAAACGCCACGAAAAAAGTGATATATCGCAATCAAAGCGATCGCAAAGAGGCGTAGAGTATCAAGCCCAACTACCCAACTCATACCTTAATTATAACTAATAAGGGAGAAGTGACTGATACCAATCTTGTAAATCCTGCAAAAGTGCCAAATTCTCGCCCTTTGCGGCTAGCTCCTGAATAGCCTTAATATACGCGTCTTTACGTGAATTAATACGACCGAGACGATACTTCTCCCATTTCTGATGCTCAGACTCCGTTAAGACATCTTCGAAGTTACGTGCCTTATAATGAAGCAACAAGTCCGGCAAGCGCTCATCGTCAAACTCTGGATCAAAGTGCGTCAAATCTGCCCGGCTCGCGCGACGCACTGCTAGACAAGTGCGACGATCTTTATTATCCAAGAAGCCATCATAGAGAGCCGATTCGCTATCTATCGCCGGCGGAAATTCCGGCTTTTCTTCGTTCTCTGTGCGCATACGTTCGATAAAATCCGGATGCGCGAGGAGGCTCGCCTTATTCTTTTCAATTGTAGCTTGGTCGAGCTTGATCTTCTGCCAACCATCAGCCTGCGTTAGAACACCAAGTGGAGCTACACATGGACAATGATTATATTTCAATTCTTTTACAATTGGATAGTAACTCTTGCGGTCTTTTTCAGCTAAGAGTTCGTCGAGATTGTAGCGTAAATCAAAAACTAGTACGCCAGAATTTTTGCTGGGCGCGATTGGATAAGCTACCGTCGTTTTGCCATATTCGCCAGAATAACGACCGCTCGTATAGACAAAGGCTTGCGGGCGCTCCAAGTTTACAAGTTTCATGACGGCTTTTTTGTCGCGCATCTCAAAGAGATATTTGTATAGTTGTGGCTGTTTATCCCGGACCAGGCGTGTAACACCAATTAAAGCGTTTACGTCAGATAAGGCATCATGCGCTGCTTCATGTTCGATGCCGTTCAGTTTTGTCATAAGCTCAAGACGGTTCGTCGCCTTACCCTCCTCGGTGACTGGCCAATTAATATTCTCTGGACGGAGTGCACGCGTCATACGCACAACATCAAGTAAGTCCCAACGGCTACGCCCGTCGCGCCACTCGAATTCGTACGGGTCATAAAAATTGCGCCAAAAAGTGGCGCGCATAAATTCATCGTCAAAGCGAACCGAATTGTAACCGGTTGCAATTGTACCCTCTGTAAAAATCTCATCTGTAACATATTTACAAAACTCCGCCTCAGTCAGGCCATCCATTTGAGTCGAAAGTGGCGTGATTTTTGTTACCATAATGGCGTACGGACTAGGCAAAGTATCATTACAGAGCTTTACAAGGATATTGACTGGTTCGCCAATTGGATTAAGGTCCATATCGGTACGCTGACCGGCAAACTGCATAATGCGATCTTCGCGCGGATTTAAACCGGAGGTTTCTAGGTCATAAAAGAAAAAGCTCTGTTCCATACAGATATAATAGCACAGGAAAAAGCCCGGCTAACGCCGGGCTGCTTGAGCTTACAATAAATATATTTTCTCACTTTTCGTAGGCCACTTCTTCCACAAAGAAGGATAAGAAGCGGTCGACAAACGATACCTTCTTTTCCTCACTTGGCTGGCGATAGCGCGCAAGCACGAAGGCTCTGACATGATCAAGTCTGACTTTTTCCGAGACATTCATGTCGCGCACTTTCGCACGTACGGCACGGCGCTGCTCCTTATTGAGCGAACGGCACAGCCTTTTGAGTTTAAAGGCACAAATCCACTCGTGTATCCCCCAGGCCTCGTAGACATGGAGCTTAGCCTTTGCCTCCTTTGTCGTTTTCGACAGAAGAACTCTTGCAGCAATGCACTGCGTGAGCCTTATAATCTGCGTCATGATCGACATAGTCAGCAACACTCCTATTTCCGTCAGGATCGCATACAGTTTCTCCGACATATTTGCATTCCAGAGAAGCTGAATAATCCCTGCGCCGTGATACTGATATACGAGACCCGCCATGACAACCGCATAGACTACAGACAAACACCAGTCGAAGCTAGTGCTCGGCAGAATGATCGCCAGACCACTCTCGCCTCTCGGCGGTGCGCCACACGTTCTGCGCGGATCAGCCACCTTTCTGGCCTTGTTGCCCGCCGAATTATAGCGAGTAACGCGGCTGTTGATAGGATTAATTCTCACGATCATCCAAGAAAAGATGATCACGACCACGAAGATCGCTATCGCGAGGACAATAAAGTCCCCGTCAATAGTAGGCGTAAAAGTATGTGTTCTTATATTATTTGTCATTGTATAATTCCCCCTCAATTCTTAAAGTCCAATTAATCCGCGTAAGCTCAAGCAGATTACATCTTTGCAATTATACCACAAAGCAACAAAAAAGTCAATACGCTTATGTATTGACTTCCTGTTTTTCAAGCTGTTTTATTCGCCGCTTGTAACTTCTGCTTCAGAGTCGTCAGTTGAGGTAGTTGTACCAGAGTTACCGCCGTAATATAGTTCCATGTATAGATTAATATATTCGTCGGAATATTCTGGCTCTTCCTTGAGCGGAATAAGCATTACGACAAACTTAAGTGGGCTATTGGCTGGAATAACACCGTTATCTGTTTCGCCGTAAGCGAGAACGGATGGAATTGTAATCTCGCGAACGCCACCGATGCGCATACCAGAGATACCTTCGAGCCAGCCCTGAATCATTGAAGTACTGCCCGTAAGTGGGAATTTAAGCGCACTTGGACTAGATGTATTATTTAGAGATGAATCAAAGATTGTACCATCCGACAACCATCCAATATAGTAGGCGGAGTAGTCGACGTTTTCTGTGCCGTCTTCAATCTTGTCGCCGTCACCTTTTTTGAGATCTTCAGTCTTTAGTTCGGTAACATCTGCAGCATTAAAGGCTTTGACGCGACTCTTATATTCGACGAATGTGTCAAAATACTTTTCGGATAGTTCGCCGGCAATTTTGTCCACCTCAGCCTGGTGCTCTGCCGCGAGCTCATTAAGGCGCTGTTGCTTTTCTTCCGAGACGGCACTTTGAGCATCTTTGTTGTCCTGACCAATCACGATGCCAGCATAAATCGCAAAAGTCGAAGCAAGCAAAAGAATCGCCACAATTACAAAGAAGATGCGCATGCGCGGGCTAGTTGTTCTATCTTCGTTCTTTATCATGTTTTACCTCCGTTTTCCTGCCCACCAGCTAAAATTTAACACTCTCTAATTTCTTCATTATATCCTGAATTGCCTGTTTTGTCAGAGTCTTATTGAAATCTGCGAACTCGAAACGGAAACTGACATTCTTCGTCTGCTGACCTTCGGCTTGGAAGATAGAGACTGGGCGGATCTTATAAATATAACCACTCCGATCAAAGACCTCGCGCAGCGCCTTTTCAATGTCGCCATAAGCCTGGTTCTCAGGAACCGTTAGGGTGAGATCGCGCTCGACCGACTGGAACTGACTAAAGCGGACAAGCTTAGCATCTTTCGTACCGGCAAGCTCGAGTAGTTTATCGGTATCTAATTCGAAGCCGGCTGTGCCCTGCGGGAGCTTAAACTCGCGCAGAACCTTAAGTTTGAGTTCGCCAATATAGCCAAGTAAAACATCGTCAGAATAGATTGCGGCGGAACGCTTTGGCTCGTAGTAGGCATTACTCTTGTCTTTTTCTGCGACAAATTCGCGAAGCTCAAAATCAATCGCAAGATAATCTAGCAGAGCTTCAAGATAATGTTTGGCAAAGTAATAGTTACTATCCGTCGCATCGTTCACAAACAAGCTAGCGAACTGATGGCGACCATTCGGTACGTTCTGCGCATCGACACCGTCGCTACGGCGGTAAATCTGGTTCATTTCGAACATCACGAAGTGCTTAAAACCGCCGCGAAGATTGCCATAAGCGCGGCTCACGAGCGAAGGCAAAATATTCTGGCGAATATACTGCAAATCTGGCGAGATTGAATTTGTAATGCGGTAGGAGTTCTTTGCATCCTGACCACACTTCTCGAGCAAATCACCATGAATAAATGAATAGGTCAAAGCCTCGTTGGCGCCGCGTGCACTCATAAAGTTACGCAGGCGTGTCTTAAGCGCATAGCGTGGGCTCGGATCAGCCGTAGCATGCAGAGGCAAAACTGGCGCAATATTATCAAAACCGTTCAGGCGACCAATTTCCTCGTAAATATCCTCTGGAATATGGATATCTGTGCGCCAGTAAGGCACTTTACAACTGAGCTTGTCACCAGAAAGCTTAGTTTCGAAATTAACATTTTCGAGGGTTTTTGCCGCTTCCTTGCCGCTGAAGTTTGTGCCGAGGAGATTATTCATCTTTTCGACCGAAATCTCGACTTCGATCGCTTTTGGCGCGTCTTTTTGGCTATCAAAGAGAGCGATCGGCTTGAGAGCTGGTGCATGTTTAGCAAATTCGAGCGCAACTGGCAAGGTTTGACCAGACGGCTGCCCTTTCGTAAAGCGCGTAATTGCCTCAGAGAAAATACCGTGCGTCATTTGCGTCTTGCGGAGGTTATAAAGGCTAAAGGTGGCAGATTCAAGAATGACACGCTTGGTGTTTTCGTCAATCTTAGTATTGTCGCCACCCATCGCACCAGCAAGCGCCACAGGCACGTTATTGCTCGTAATAAGTATATCGCTTTCGGTGAGCTCAACTTCCTTTTCGTCGAGAAGAGTAAGTCTTTCGCCAGCCTTAGCGGCACGGACAATAATCTTTGGATTCTTAGTCTTGCCGATTGTAAGGAATTTGTCGTAATCAAAGGCATGCAGTGGTTGACCACTCAAAAGCATGAGATAGTTCGTCAAATCGACGATTGGATCCACTGGACGCATACCAGATTTGCAAAGATAAGTACGCTCGAGCGTGAGATATTTCTCACTATATTCGCCGTGTGGCGTTAAAACAACGGCCGTGTAGCGCGGGCAAAGATTTTCGTCGGCGATTTCGATATCCAGCGCGATGTCTTCCTGCTCGAAATCTGCTTTAGTCTTGAGCAACCATTCTGGCGTCTTAAACTCTTTACCAAGAATACCAGCCACCTCGCGTGCAAAACCAATTACGCCAAAGGTATCTGGGCGATGCGTGAGAGATTTGTTCTCGATATCGAGAACAATATCGTTGAGCTCGTAGATTTCTGCGAGCGTCATGCCAGGCTTAGCGACCGCTGGATCGAGTTCGGCGATACCAAGATGATCGCCGCCAAAATCTAGCTCGTCTGCACCAGCAAGCATGCCATAAGAATCGTATTTCTTGAGCATTTTGCGCATACCGATTACGAAAGGCTGATCTTCGTGGACACTCGCCGGTACAACCGCGCCTGGCGCAATCCAAGCCGCCATCATACCAGCATGAACGTTTGGCGCACCACACATGACCTGAATGAGACCTTTTTCGTCGCGCGGGATGCCGTCCATTTTGCCGCCATCGTCGATATAGCAGAGTGAAAGATGCGTATCTGGGATTTTTTCGGCACTTTCGACGCGAACGGCAAAAATATTGTCGTACTTATGAGCTTCATCAATAACATCTTCGACCTCAACCAAGCGAGAACCAATCAGACGAACAAGCTCATCGTCGGAGACGTCAATGTCGACGTATTTTTTGAGCCAATTGAGTGAAATTAACATGCAAACTCCTTCAAGAAATCAAGTTTTGCGGATTCGAAATAGCGCACATCCGAGAGCTTGCGCTTGAGCATAACAAGGCGATCAATGCCTCCACCCCAAGCAAAGCCATGATATTCTTCCGGGTCAATGCCGGCTTCCTTGAGAACGTTCGGATGAATCATGCCACAACCAAGCATTTCGAGAAATTCACCCTTCTTGCCAGCAAGCGCCTCTGGCTTTTCGATCATAAATTCAAGTGATGGCTCAGTAAATGGAAAGAAGCCAGGCTGCGTGCGGATATTCAGCTTCTGACCGTAATACTTCTCAAAGAATTCACGTAAGATACCGAGCATGTTGCCAAGCGTACAAGTTTTTGAAACATAAACACCCTCACACTGATAGAAAGTATGTTCGTGTGTGGCGTCGAGATCCTCGTTGCGATAGACGCGACCAGGGACCGCCACCGCAATCGCCTCACCCTCAGCAAGCTTGTGTTTGTAAGCCTTGAGAATGCGGTTCTGCATGGTACTGGTGTGAGCTGGCGGAATGTAGCCCTCTTCGGTGCGAAAAGTATCAAAATTATCGCGGGCCGGATGTGCCTTGGCGAAGTTAAGACTATCAAACATATGGTATTCGTCGTCGAGCTGTTGTGACTCAACTACATCAAAACCCATCGACTGATAAATCGCCATGACGCGATCGAGTTCGGTCATGAGTGGATGCTGGCTACCCTCGTCGGCTGTCAAAAACTTTGGCAATTCGCCATTAATAGCGCAAGGAGCGGTAATGTCGAGTGGTTTCACGTCCTGCTCGAGCGCAGCTTCCTCGGCGGCGGCAATTTCCGCCATTATTTTTTGCTTCTTTTCGTTTAGCTTGCGACCAAAATCACCGCGCTCCTCAGCAGGAAGATCCTTCATTTTGGAGTATTCCTGATTGAGTGCCTTGAGAGCGGCTTTTAGCTCGGCGATTTGATCGCTAGTTTTCTTCTCCACAACACTTGGCATAATACCTTAAATTTTACTACTTATAGAGAGAAAACTCAACTTACGATAAGCCTATTTGAGTACAAAAATCACGATCAGCGACAAAGCCGCCAAGATAATTAGCGTGCCCCAGAACCAAGTGCTAGCGCTAGATTTATGTGTACCATCCACAAAAGAGGAATCTTCGACCAAATCGAGGTCTTCACCCAGGGAATTCTCGTCAGCCCGACGGCGAAGATCAGCGGTAATCTTATTCTGCAAGTCGCTACGTTCTTCGTCTTTTTCTACTAAAATCCCCACTTTTTTCCTCCTTTTTTCTAATCTGTTTACACTATTGTAACAAATTTGTGATATATTGAGGCTATACAGATATATTTAAGAGGAGGTTTAGATGGCAAAATCCAAAGCCAAGAATGCTAAGCACAAAAACAAAGGTGCAAGGCTCAATACTGTCGAAGCTGAAAAAGCCAAGATTGCCAAAAAGGGTGAGGAATTAATCGATGACGACGAAGAACTCGAAGAGGTTGTCGATGACGATGAAGTAATCGAGGACGAAGACGACGAAGTCGAAGAAGATGTCGACGAAGACGAAGATTCTGAAGACGAGGATGAGGACGAAGACGAGTCCGAGGACGAGGATGACGACGATGAGTCTGATGAAGACGACGATGATGAGGACGATGAGTCTGACGATGAGGATGACGATGAAGACGAATCCGAAGACGATGAAGACGAAGATTCCGAAGAAGATGACGAGGAAGACGACGAGTCGGAAGACGACGATGACGAAGAAGACGACGAGTCGGAAGACGACGATGACGAAGACGATGATGATGACGATGATGAGTCTGACGAGGACGATTACGAGGATGATGATTCCGAAGAAGACGACGAGGAAGAAGAGGACGACGACGACAAAGTAGTCGTTACTAAGATATCCGCTAAGAAGACTTCTAAGAAGGCTCCTAAAACTACTGATAAGAAGACCGCTAAAGTTGCCACTAAGAAAGCAATCACATCCGAAAAAGCTCCAAGCAAACTCAAGGTTTTCTTTGCACGTAAGGGCGACACAAACGAGAATATTCTTACTATCTTCCGCGACACTAAGATTATTGGCGCAATTATCGGCGAGATTATCGGTGTGGCAATTATCACTATGATTGCCTTAACGCTCGGTCTATTCAACCCGCTATACATGATTTTGGCCTACGTCGGTATCACTGCAGCTATCGTAAAGCTCTCCGGCGCACATCTTAACCCGATTGTTACTGCTGGCATGATGGCAAGCCGCCGTGTTTCCGCTATCCGTGGTGTAATTTACATCATTTCCCAGATTCTCGGTGCTTGGGTCGGTTTCCTAATCATCAATTCACTGCACAAAGCTGGTATCGCTTCTGGCAACATCGAAGAAGCAACTTCCACTTTGCCAACACTCGCTCAAGCCGACGAGCTTTCCGGTGCAACCGAAGGCTATAGCCTACTTGGTGCAATTCGCGTAGTCGAGTTTATTGGCGCGGTCATTATCGCCTTCTTCTTCGCACGTGCACAGCGTGTCAAGAAGGATACCGCCGCATTCTCTATCACAGTCGCGGCCGGCGTATTTATCGCAATGATTATAGCAGTAGTTGTAAACAGCAACTTCTTCATGATTCAGAACAATACCTTTGTTTTGAACCCAGCCGTTGGTATGTTCTACGGCATCTTCCCGTCCAGCGCTGATGGTTTCGATTCTCTCATGAGCACACTGATGCCAATGCTTGTTACCTATGTAATTCTTCCAGTAATCGGCGGCGTTCTAGGCTTCTATCTTTCTGACTTTGCAACAATTCTCGAAGGCAAAGACCTCAAAGATAACATCGAAGAATAAAACTTCAAGCACAAAAACTCCCCGTATTGGGGAGTTTTTTGAAGGCAAGAAAAATCCCCCGCTCGGGAAAACCGAGCGAGGGACATAAGGAGGTGTTTATCCGATGAACTCAATTTTTTGTGTCGCCAAAGTAGCTAAGCATCGTCATAAGACGCTCACCGAGGGCCTGAGCCCCTTTAACTGTGCCATCTTCTTCTTTAACGACGCGTGCTATAAGACCCGCCAGGGACGGTATCTGCTTAAAGCTGAAGCTAGCGTCGTCTTCACGAATAGCCAGCATCGTCTTGAATATCTGATTAAAATCATAATCGTAGTCCTTCTTATACATGGGATCTGAGTTGAAGTCACCATGCACATCCCTATCATAGGGAACGAAGAATACTGTGGCACCGCTCTCGACATCTCCGATAGCGGAAACTCTGACCTGGGTGTATTTGTAATCATCAAACTTTACACCCACGATTTTCGGTTCACTGTTCAGATAGACTTTTAACACTAAGCCCATCTCCTTTCAATAATAAAAATACACACTCCATTCCGTCTGGTCCGAGGAGCGACATTTTTATTATATCATTTTTTTATTATTTTACAAGACAAAAAACCGCCCCTTATCAGAGCGGCTTTTGTTTTCAAGTTTTTTTAATTACTCAGTAACACCGAGCTCAATACGTTTGAACTGCTTGACGTTGATGTTTTCGCCAAACTTTGCGATGTTTTCCTTAATGAATTCAGCAACAGTCTTCTTGTCATCGAAGATGTATGGCTGATTCATCAAGACAGCTTCTGCGAAGTGCTTTGAAACCTTCTTAGCAAGAATATCAGCCTTCTTATCTGCTGGCTCTTTACCAGTGAGGCTAGCTTCAGCTTCTTTGATAGCTTCAGCGCGCTTCTCTTCTGGAATCTGATCTTCGGTAACATATAGTGGGTTCATTGAAGCGACCTGCATAGCAAGCTTGTGAGCCATATCTCTGAAATCGTCGGTATTAGCAACGAAAGAAGTCTCACAGTTTACTTCGATGATAGCGCCGAGGCGACCATCGTGAATATAAGCATCGACGACACCTTCGCGAGTTTCGCGATCACCGCGCTTTTCAGCCTTGGTAAGGCCCTTCTTACGCATAGCGGCGAGGGCCTTATCGAAATCACCCTTAGCCTCGACGAGAGCCTTCTTTGCATCAGTCAAACCAACGCCAGAAAGTTCTTTGAGCTTCTTGATAAGTTCGATGCTGATAGCCTTTGCTTCGCCAGCTACCTCTTTTGTAGTTTTTTCCTTTTTTGCCATTTCTCCTCCTTAGGAAGTTTTAATTTTTAGCAAGATTAGTTCTTGGCGATTTTTGCTTTGCCGTCTTTGATAGCGGCAACAAAGTAATCCAAAATAGTCTGAACAGCCTTGATAGCGTCGTCGTTGGCTGGAATTGGATATTCGACAACCGTTGGATCGACGTTAGTATCAGCAATAGCAAATACTGGGATACCGAGAGTCTTAGCCTCTTTGATAGCGTTCTTATCCTGAACCATGTCAGTGACAATAACAGCAACTGGCTGCTTGTTCATGCTCTTGATACCACCGTAGCGTTCGTTGAGCATGTCGATTTCTTCCTGGAAGCGCTGGACTTCAAGCTTATTGTAGCGTTTTTCGAGCTCGCCAGTAGCCATGCGCTTTTCGAGGCTCTTGAGCTTCTGAATCTGCTTGTTAACAGTATCGACGTTAGTTAGCATGCCGCCAACCCAACGAACCGTAACATATGGCATATCGACAGACTCGGCAGAAGTCTTGACGAGATCCTTGAGCTGCTTCTTTGTACCGACGAAAAGAATCTTTTCGCCCTTAGCAGCGAGCTTGGTAAGCTCTGGAAGAGCGTTGTCGAGTGCTTCGACAGTCTTTTCAAGGTTGATAATATGAGCGCCATTGCGCTTGCTGTGGATGTATGGAGCCATCTTTGGGTGCCAGCGGCTGGTCTTGTGACCAAAATGCGCACCAGCAGCAAGAAGCTCCTTAATGTCTACTTTGACAGGCATTAGTACCTTCTCCTTTGCTTAGGGGATATTCGCAAAATAATCCTAAGCTGTTTCGTTAAATATTATTACTCTATAATTATAACATAATCCCCTAGAAAAGAAAACACCGTTTTACGGTGCTTTCTCTGTTTTCTAAGACTTATTCCTTATAGGCCGCGAGCGTGAGATTTGTCGTGTAGGTTTCATTACCACGCATATATTCAATCTCGATTGTATCACCAACTTTATATTCGCTCACGAGACTACTCAGCGAGCCGGCAGAACCAATCTGTACGCCGTTAATCTTTGTAATAATATCGCCATCTTTGAGGCCGGCTTTAGCGGCTGGACCGCCCGATGCAATCGCGCTGCTACGACTATTCTCGCCCGCTGTTAGATAGGCACCGTATTTAACCGGTAGGTTGTAGGCCTTGGCGATTTCTGGCGTAACGGCAGTATAAACGACACCGATATAGGCGCGCTCCGCACGACCGTTCTCGATGATACCATTAAGCATGCCCTTGGTGGCAGAGATTGGGATCGAGAAGCCGAGACCATTATAGTCCGTTGAAGTGGCAGTATTAATACCAATCACCTCACCAGCTGCATTTACGAGCGGGCCACCGGAGTTACCTGGATTAATCGCGGCATCCGTCTGAATCAAGTCTGACAAGTTCTCGCCATTTGTACCGTCTGAATCGTAAGCCGTCAAGGAACGACCAATACCGCTTACAATACCCTGCGCAACCGTGTTTTGATACATGCCAAGTGCATTACCAATCGTAAGAACTGGCTGACCAACCGCAATTGTCTTAGAATCGCCGAGTGTTACGGTCGGAAGATCTGAGACGCCATTAATCTTAAGATAAGCTACGTCATTGAGCGGATCGAGACCAACGATGTCTACGTCTTCGTAGGTGTCGCCGCTCTCCATAATAATCGTGATAGAGTCAGCGCCTTCGGCTACGTGTTTGTTTGTAATGACGTAACCGTCCGAAGTCACAATCATGCCCGTACCAGCAGCCTGCTCGGATTCTTGATAATAGCGACTGTAGTAGTTATTCGCGCGTGTTTCGGTCACAATCGAGACAACAGCCGGTGTAACCTTGCTCACAATGCTTGCAATGGAAGTTTCTTCAAATTCGACCGAGTTACCATTATAATAACCGTCTACCGCCGTAGCTGCGCTGGTCTTAGTCGAATTATCCTTCGCAAGCGCCCAGACTGCAATCCCTATTCCGCCAAAGGCGACCAAGAGCGAAATGACCGCAATGACAATCGCCGCCGCGTTAGCGCCGCTCGATTGTTTTGCCGGTGCGTTCGTCTGAGTATTTGCACGATAGTTCTTCCAATCGTACGGATCTTTAGTAGGCAACTGTTGCGGTGCTTGATTTTCTGTTTTTGGCTCTTGCAGTGGCGGTGTAACTGGTTTTTCCGGGGCCGCAGGGGTCGTTGTTTGGTTTATAGGAGTATTCCCACTCTCCATTAATTCTCCTTTCTTTTAAAACAAATTAAACGTCAAAGTTGGCCTTCGAAAACAAGAATATCATCACAAGGATAAGCGAAACTGAAAATATGACCGGAAGTACAATGGCGTCGGCACGAATTTTGCCGTCATGTTTTAGAGCAGACAGATAGCCCTTAGAGGCAAACAAGAAAATCAGGATGGCTGCGATTGGCAACTGCGGAATCGCGACCGAGGTGCCAAACATATTGATTCGGTATACGATTGACCAGTGGTAAAATATCCAGCTCATCTCGGTGAGGAGCATGCCGGAAATAAAGGTAGTAAGTGTAAAATCACGGTCATCTCCCTGCATTAGCACGTGGCGGCTCGAACCATAGCCAATCACGAAGCTTGCGATGCCGCAGAAAACCGGATTAAACTGAGCAAGCCCAACCGCTACAACAAAGCTACCAAAGAAAATCGCGCAAGCCGCCTGGATACAGGTAAAGAGCGCTGAAGTTTGAGGCTTAATCACAACTAACCAAAGCGCATATATTGCAGTCAAAATATAATGCCAGGCATTAATAGTGTCCGTGCCGGCCAAATACACCATAAATACTAGGCTCGTACCAACAATAAAGTCCACTAGGTTTGCCTTAATGTTGACCCACCAATAGCGAGGGCGTACCGCAATGACGCGCCACTTCGAGAGAATAACGAGCAATACCCCAAAAATCCAGTTGCCCGAGATCAAGGTAAGCGCGGTAGAAGCTAGCGCAAGTGCAATATTCAAAGAAACATGCGCGAAAGAACTGAGAGCATTACGCCCCTTGCGGAGCATTACATAATCCGTCATAACTTATTTAATTCTAGCACAGGGAGTAGTTTTTCGCCACTTATGCTAAAATAGAGAGTATGAATTTGGAAGGCAAAAAGCTGAGTTTTTCACAAAAATACCCAGCGCTTAAAGATATTTTAAGTTTCCTAAGCTTTGTAGCGGCGGTGGTATTTGGTACTTTTATTTTGAACACTTTCGTATTTCGTAGCTACAATGTCGTAGGTGGTAGCATGGAGAATACTCTGCATTCTGGCGAGCGCGTAATCGTCAATCGCCTTGCGGTCTCTTATGAACATTTTCTTGGCAAAGAATATGTTCCAGAACGCGGGCAAATTATCATATTCGCAAACGGCGGCAACGGCGAACTCAAGAGTTGCGAGGCGCAGACTGGTATCGCTGATCAATACATTGTAAAGCGCACAATCGCTTTTCCTGGCGAACGTGTCACGGTCAAAGACGGAGTTTTAACAGTTTACAACGAACAACACCCTGAGGGTTTCAATCCAGACAATGACACACGCATTTCTGACACCGACGGCCCAAAAGCCTATACTTCTGGCGACGTGGATATTATCGTACCAGAGGGCGAAATCTTCGTGAGCGGCGATAATCGCGAAGGTAATAATTCCTTCGATTCACGTAGTGGTCTCGGCACAGTTCCGTATTGTCGCATCGTCGGCCCAGCTAAGTTGCGCATTTGGCCACTAGAAAAATTTAGGACATCTAATATAAAATCCGCCAGCTGGACTGGCGGTTTTTTAAGCTTCAGTATCTAGCGATGGGCGGTCAAGTTGCTTGATTTCGATATTCTCTTTATCACTGGCGGTGATTTTTATTACGTCTTTATCGACTAGATTTAAGGATTTGTATGCTGCATTGTAATGATTCACAGTCGTACCGAGCGCATTCCCTAGTTTCTTCATATAGCCGTCAAAAGCCGTAATATGCGAACCAAGCTTTGCGACGCGCGCCTGGATTTCTTGCGCATCCTTTTCGATTTGTAGACTGCGAAGCCCTTGCAAGATAGTCTGCAGATAAGCCATAAAACTTGTTGGACTTGTAATAATAACCTTTTTATCACGGAAGGCATATTCGATTAGGTCACGCTCGCTACCAGTCGTACCAACCTTGGCAATTAATAGGTCGTAATATAACGCCTCTGACGGGATAAACATAAAAGCAAAATCCATGGTTTTCTCGCTCGGACGGATATATTTCGAGGTTTCATCAATACGACCTTTAAGATCGTCGCGCACCTTCTTGGCATATATTTCGCGCGTTGCCTTATCTTTGGCGGCCACCATGCGGTTGTAATTCTCAAGCGAAAACTTCGAGTCGACCGGAAGGATTTTTCCCTTATCCAGAAATACTGCCGCATCAACAATCTCGCCATCTTTAAACTTGTATTGTAAAGCGTAAGAACCCGGCGGCAAAACATTACCTAAAACCGAGTCGAGGTAATACTCACCAAAGACACCGCGCTGTTTCGGATTTTGCAAAACTGCCTGAAGGGTTTTTAGTTCATCTGCAACCGACACGACATGCTTGTTAGTTTCCGTAATCGCCGCAATGCGCTCGGAAATGTCCGCCACAACTTTGTTAGACTCACGCAATTGTTTGCTAGACTCGGACAATTGTTGCGTGATTGACTCTTGCACTCTGGCATTATTGTTGTCTATTTTGCGATCGAGCGCTTGATTCATTTGCTCGATTTTGCTTTGCGTACGGTAATTATCGTCGTCGATTTTACGATTTAAATCCTTGCTGAGTTGTGAAAATTGTTTCGAGAAATAAAACATCATTACAACTAATACAACTATCACGACAGCAATTACAATGATTGTCGAAATATCCATAAGCACATTATATACCAAAAGCATGAAAAAGCCGCCCTCAATGAGGGCGGCAGGGTTATTTGCGTT
The DNA here is from genome assembly GCA_017418275.1 of Candidatus Saccharimonadota bacterium. Classification (GTDB taxonomy): domain Bacteria; phylum Patescibacteriota; class Saccharimonadia; order Saccharimonadales; family Saccharimonadaceae; genus UBA2834. The sequence goes on from JAFONX010000011.1 coordinate 30,550, forward strand.
ACGATTACCCGCGACCGATTGAATCGCGCATCGTCGGCAACCTTAGCTCGTAAATTGGTTTTTCTGTCACGAGGATGCGTTCGATGTGCGCCCCTCTTAATTTCTCTAAGAGAGTCCATTCCGCATCCACTATGCTTACTCTTGTCGGCTTTTGAGGACAGTCTGCGTCCGTGCATGCAATACGGCCATCCGTGATGATCCTGAGTTTTCCGGACGAATAAATCTCGAATCCCCCCATTCGTAGCACCCGCGAGTCAGCCGAAGGACGTTTGCTTCTAATCTGATACTCGCTCGGATTTCTCCTTATCACCTTGTTAAGGTGATGTTCCTTTTTCCAGGCTATAAACTCTTCCGAGTGGAAAAAGGCCCTTCGGTGTCCGTTTCTGTTATAAACAAGGTACAGAACACCGTCGAGAGATCCCTGGTTTCTAAAAACTCGGCTCTCATTAATAAGCCTGCGGCTATTCTCTTTTTCAAGATACAGCCTTGCTATACCGTCCAAGCCCAGTTCGAATAAAACGGTATCTCCGCCGTTTTTTTGCGGACGAAAAGATGTCGCCGTTAGTGTGTTCTGACGCAGAACGACAAACCACTTGTCGAGCCATTTCACGTCAGTGCCACTCACGTCTAGCTTCTCTTTGCTTCCGCGAACGAAACCATCCTTAAAACAACCTCTCTCGATTGTTATTGCAGCGATCATTTGGATCGCCCCCTTCCCTTTCAAGTAACTCGGCTTTTAGAGATTAAAACCGGTATGGTTATTATACTACATTTTGCCATTTTTGTCAATCGTGGTCCTTAATTTACGACCTTTACAACCTAAAAACGTTTCTGTTTTTCTATCAAAAATCGGCCTGGGCGAAACCAAGCCGATTTTCTTTATAAGGCGCTTTATGGTTGTTTAACTAGTATGCGACACAACGGACAGCAAAGCCACGCGTTTCTTCGTACCAGTTATCTGGGCTCATACCACCGCTACTGACACCCATCATATATGCCCCACCGTTGTACATGGCAGTAGTCGACCAATAATCGCCTTCATCACCACGAATCCAGGTCCCCGAGTTGACAATATATCCAGACAGGACGATATTATTCGGGAAGGAGCGCCAATGTTTCGCGTCATCAAACGATTGATAGCTGGTGCTACTGCCGTTACTCATTAGTCGAGTAAGATAATAGAAGCCTCCACTCGTGTTGCCACCCTTTTCGTTAGTCTTATTGCCACCGTATGGCAGATGCCAGCCCGCAGGGCAAATGTCACCCGTTACAACTTCCGCCTCGTTAATGGAGAATGTACCTCTACCCGCAGTAGCAGAGTACCAGTTGTAGTAGTTACCATAAGCCTTGATCTTAAAGTCGAAATACTTTTCGCGTCTTACATTAGTAAAGTCTAGGCTAAACACTGGTGAAACATCGACAGCTGTAGTATTAGTAGTATTGAGCATCGATTGGTTGACGCAATTCGGGTCATAATTGTCGCCGCACCAATCACTGAGCGACGAAGCCGTCAGCTTATTAGACGTGATTTGTTCCACATAATTATTAGTGAGCGGGAGCGCTGGATTATTCGTGTTCTGCGATGACAATTCTGCACTATCATCCAACCTTAGGTTTTCCGTCATCCAACAGTTGCCGTCGACGAGCCTTGCCACGGTATAGACGTTGCCATCCCTACTATCCGTAAGTGCCGTAACGGTATTTTTGCCAACACTGAGGGTATTTGTGGAAATATCGTAAGTAGTGGCCGTAAGGTCAGAACAACCTTGCCAGTTTTGAAGGGTTACCGGCTCTCCGCTAGAGGTAGTCTCCGCTGGTGCCCAGACCGCATAGAGCTTTAGATCATTCGTAGTGCTTGGGTTAACTGCAATAGTCTGGTTTGGACCATAAATGACTGGGTTATTCGAATCATCGTTATCAGTCAGATGATCCCAAGCATTCTGATCTGCGCTCCAACCCACAAAACCATAACCTTGTTTCGAGAAGTTAGGGGCGATAAGATCGACTTCCTTGTTGCTAGATCCAGTATCAGCAGTATGTTGCTCTACGGCATTCATGTCAGTGCCAGCGTCTGCACCATTACCGTCATAAACGACATAGAATACATCATCAAATCCTTCTTCCCACTGTGCATAGAGTGTGAAGGTTTTGCCATTTTCGGTTGCAGTATACTCTTCTTCGTCCGCATAGCTAGTGCCACTGCCATCTCTTTCTGTATTCCAATTACTAAATCTATATCCAGCTTTAGCGAACAGATTAGTACTCAGAGACATAGCAGTGTTTAAGGCTAAACCTTGGCTTATCATGCTACCAATTTCGCCGCCATTAGCATCGAAGTTAATAGTGGTCTGCTGGGCAGCAACACAACGCACCGAATAACCGCCGGACTTAAACGCCGTATTGCTTACACTACTGGAACCCGCATCAAAGTACATGATATTAGCGTAATTATCCAATGATCCATAGCTAGTCTGAGCAATTTTTGCAGTAGACGTCCAATAGCCACCACTATAACCACGACCACTTACCCCCGTACTGTACCAGTTACCAGCGTAAATGAAGTTATTTGGGAAAGTACGCCATCTATTGGAGGCTTCTAGGGTATTTTGCCAGCTACCCGTACCGCCCATAGTAACATCCAGATGGGGGAAGGAGCCGTTATTACCCGCCTGAACACCCATTGGCAAGGTCCAGCCAGAAGGACAGATATCGCCAGCTGCCGCTTCTACGCCTCGTGAACCAGTACCGAACAAGCCGTTACCGGTTGTGGCAGAATACCAGTTATAGTAGTTACCGTAAGCGACTAAGCCTGTATTAAAGCTGCCGTTGTCGTAACTATGCGCAGCATTAGTAAAGTCATAGCTAAAGGTTGGCGATGCGATGCCGTCATCTATATTGGAAGTATTAATCACAGACTGGTTGGTACATTCCTCATCGACATTAGTACACCAAGAATTCGACGACACGGAAAGTCTATTAGATAAGGTTTGCCCTGCATAGTCGTTCTTGAGCGGCAACGAAGGATTATGAGTATTAGTGATAGAAAATTCCGACGCAATCGCCTCGTTAGCCGTAGAGTTATCCAATCTTAGGTTTTCCGTCATCCAACAGTTGCCATCGGAGAGTCTTGCTACGGTATAAATATTGCCGTCTCTACCGTCCGTAAGTGCCGTAATGGTGTTTTTGCCGATTTTGAGAGCATTCGTATCGCTATCGTAAGTAGTAGGCGTAAGAGCCGAACAGCCTTGCCACTCCTGGAGGGTTACATAGTTACCGCTCGCAGTAGTTTCTGCCGGTGCCCAAACCGCATAGAGGATTAGCCTTGCGGACGCGCTTGGATTAACAGCAATGGTTTGGTTAGGACCGTAAATAACAGAATCATTCGATTCATCGTCATCCGTTAACTTATCCCAAGCATCCTTATCTTCGCTCCAGCCCACAAAACCATGACCTTGCTTCGTAAAGTTAGGCGCCAAGAGGTCAACTTGTTTACTTTCAGATTCTAGGTCAGTAGTAAATTGCTCCACGTTATTCATGTCAGAACCGGAGTCCGCCCCGTTGCCCTTATAGGAAATTGTAAAGGCTTCTTCCCATATAGCATAAAGCGTGAGGGTTTGACTTGGACTAAGAGTTAGTTTTGTTGCAATATCTTTTTCTGTTCTGTACGTAGGCTTTGTGGCGTCCTTATCTTCGCTCCAACCAAGGAAGTGATAGTAATCTTCCGAGCCAGGCAAGCTATACTTTCCGCCTTGAACCATGTTGCCAATTAAGTTGACCGGATCGCCATTAGTATCATAGCCGGTTAGTATCGCATAGTAACCATAGCCCGAATGACAACCTCTTGAGCCGTTATTTGGTCCGGTCGTATACGCCATAGTTACCGTATCACCATCAACATAGGTCTTTGCGTCTTTATAAGGACCAAAGACATATTTACCGTTCGTGTTATCAAAAGCACGAATTGCACTGTCGAGGTTGCCCGTTGCAGTATAGTCTGGATGATTACCAGCCCAGAAAGTGAAGTAGTCATTTTCATCATCTGGACAACCATCACTTTCGGTATATGTGACATTAACTTGAACTTTGTCAGCACCAGGGAAATCATAGACAAAGGTTTCACTTGAATCGACCGGATACATACGATTCGGATACGAAGGATCTATAAAGACGCCATTCTCATTCATATTTGGCGTAAACGAGTACTTGTTAGTATATGGCGTGACAGCTCCCGTGTCATACCTTACCACATTGCTCGTCCGGGTCTCGTCATTATTGAAATACAAGCCATTACCATCAAAGGTCACAATGGCTAGGTCTGTCCGGTTTGCCGTAGCTTTATATTTTATATCACTACTTTGATAGGTTCCGGCTTGAACACCTGGAACTATATAAAAGCCGTAGTAGAAAGTCACAGTGTCGTTTGCTTCCGTAGCTTCATAATCCTTGTCCGTAATGACGGTTGGCTTACTCGCATTGGCGGATAGCCCAGTAAAGACTTCGCTATCTTTACTCTCTGGTTCTGTCAAGCTCAAACCATAGGTATTACCTGCCAAAGCAAGCAACTCGTCTTCGTCCGGAGCGACCATTGGGATAATGTTGGCGCTATTCGCAGTAGACACCAAGTCTGTACTGGTCGCATAAGCGGTAAGAGTATAACCAGCCTCTGTAGCCTCCTCTACAGTTACTTCTACTGGTAACACAGCAAAAACCGGCTCGTCGTCGATTTCTATGGTGAAGTCTGTATCTGATACGCTCAAGGCAAGGCCACCTTCGCCTTCTTCTTCACCACTGTTCCCAGTATTCTGCATAAATGCAGTAGAAGAACTGATCGTGATTACTACAGCGATTGCCGCAAGACCTGCAAAAACCTGCTTTTTGTTTTTTAACACAGTTTTAAGCCGCTCTACTAGGTGCACTAGTCTAGTAGTTTTACCGGCTTTTTTGTGTTTTTTATATGTGTAGTTCGCCAATACTAAACTTAGTATGACTAAAAATAGTACCGCACCCAGCATAATGGCGGCTTCGGGTGCCCCAATCCCATGCGTAAATAGCCCAGTATTAACTGAGCCTCCGCTAGGATCTACTGGAGCGGGATTACCATGCTCAATAATATTGAGCGTAATCTTGCTCATTTACCTTTCTCCTTTTTGGGTTTTTGTTTTTGTTTTGATGCTCTCTTGGTTTTTAGCATAACATACTAGACAAAAGTCAATAAAGTTAAGCTTACATAAAAAAACCGCCCTTTCGAGCGGTATTTTATGGTTTAATTATTATTCGACCACTTCGCCTTCGACAGCGCCATCGTCTTTGTTATCGTCGGCGTTGACGTGATGTGTGTTGGTTTCACTACCGTTTGCATCGCTACCGGCTTGCTGATACATCTTTGCGCCGATTGGCATAATCTTGTCGCTGAGCTCTTTTGCGGCAGCTTCGAGTTTGTCTTTGTCGTCGCCAGCTTCTTCGAGCGCCTTCTTGGCTTCTTTGACAGCTTCCTCGATAGTCTTCTTATCATCATCGGAGATTTTGTCTTTGTATTCAGTAGGCATTTTTTCAGCGGCATAGATTTGGTTTTCGAGCTGATTCTTAGCCTCGACCGCTTCCTTACGTTTCTTGTCATCTGCAGCATGCTCTTCTGCTTCACGCTGAGCCTTTTCAATATCCGCCTTGCTCATGTTGCCAGAGTTCTGAATTGTAATGCTCTGCTCTTTACCAGTACCTTTATCCTTAGCAGTAACATTCAAGATACCGTTAGCGTCGAGACTAAAGGTGACTTCAATCTGCGGAATACCGCGTGGAGCTGGAGCAATACCATCAAGAATGAAGCGGCCAAGCGATTTATTATCCTTTGCAAATTCGCGTTCGCCCTGAAGGACATGGATTTCTACCTGGTTCTGATTATCGCTTGCAGTCGAGAATGTTTCGGACTTGCTGGTCGGAATTGTCGTATTACGATCAATCAATGGAGTGCGGACACCACCCATCGTTTCGATGCCGAGAGTAAGTGGGGTTACATCGAGAAGGAGAACATCCTTAACGTCACCAGCAAGAACACCACCCTGAATTGCGGCGCCAACAGCCACAACCTCGTCCGGGTTAACGCCTTGCATTGGATCTTTACCAAAGAGCTTCTTGGCACGTTCAACGACGGCTGGCATACGGGTCATACCGCCAACCATGACTACTTCGCTAATGTCTTTCGATTCAAGCTTAGCATCGTCGAGAGCCTTCTTGACTGGACCATCGAGACGGTCGAGCAGTTCAGCAACGAGCTCTTCGAGCTTGGCACGCGTCAAAGTAAGTTCAAGGTGCTTAGGACCATCGGCGTCGGCTGTAATATATGGCAAGTTAATTTCGGTTTCGTTGGCGGAAGAAAGTTCCTTCTTCGCCTTTTCAGCCTCATCCTTAATGCGCTGCATGGCGGTTGGATCTTTACGAAGATCGATGCCATTTTCCTTTTCGAAGTTAGAAAGAATGTAGTCGACAATCTTGTTATCGAAATCTTCGCCACCGAGATGAGTATCACCGTTGGTTGATTTTACTTCAAAGACACCGTCGCCAATCTCGAGGACGGAAACATCGAAAGTACCGCCACCAAGGTCGAAGACCACAATCTTTTGGTCGTCTTTCTTGTCTAAACCATAAGCCAAAGCAGCGGCAGTTGGCTCATTAATAATACGGCGTACTTCAAGACCAGCAATTTTACCAGCATCCTTTGTGGCCAGACGCTGAGAATCATCAAAGTAGGCCGGAACAGTAATAATAGCCTCAGTAACTGGCTCGCCAAGATAAGCTTCGGCATCAGCTTTGATCTTGCTAAGAATCATCGCAGAGACTTCTTCTGGCGTCTGAGCTTTGTTGGCGAGTTCGACCGCTACGCCATTACCCTTTTCGACAATCTTAAATGGTACAACTTCTTTGTCGCGCTGAACCTCTTTGTCATTATATTTACGGCCAATGAGACGCTTAATGCCATAGATAGTGTTTTCTGGGTTTGTCACGCGCTGACGCTGAGCAACCTTACCAACGAGGCGGTCGCCTTTCTTCGTAACAGCTACAACAGAAGGAGTCGTACGATCACCTTCACTGTTTGTAATAACTTCTGGCTTTCCAGCGACCATGTAGGCGAACGCAGAGTTCGTTGTACCAAGGTCAATACCAATAATTTTACCCATTAGTTTTCTCCTTTGAAATCTTGCTTATGTTTAGCACTCAATCATGACGAGTGCTAAAATCTATAGTCATTATATCGCCTTAGCACTCAGACGTCAATAGTGCTAATTTAGTTTTTTCGCTTTTATTTTTCGTCTCAGACAACAAGAAAGAGCCCGAGGGGGCTCGATTGTTGCTTATTTAGCTTTCTTAAGAATTTCTTTCTTTTGGTTCATCCAAAGTTTTGATTGACGCACAAGTTTTTCGCTATCCGCTTTATTTTTAAGCATACATTTTAGCGCTTCCTCTGCATAAACACCATTTTGGCTACCTTTGTAAAGAATTACAGCAAATCTACTGGCATGCTCTTCAATATACTCACCCGCGAGCTTTGGATTTAAGAAACTAACCACCTTACAACCCGCCTTTTTGGCGGCCGGAGCGAGATATTTCTTAGCTTCTTCGCCAATCGTTACCACCAAATTGAGTTTTTTAGCATCGCAAAATTCACCTAGCTTCTTGTGTTCTTCCTCTGAGGTCTCACCAAGCTCATTCATACTACCCAACACAGCAATGCGTTCTAGCGCGTCAACATCGTATAGTGTTTCAAGAGCCGCTTCAGCCGCTGCCGGTGAAGAGTTGTAAGTGTCGTCGATTAAGATTGTGTCGTTTTTGCCCTCAAGAACTCGCATACGCCCCGGCACAGGATTAATCTGTGCAAAAGCTTTAACGATCTGGGCTTCCGTCGCACCATACTTTGTCAAAACCGCCGCGGCAGCTATCATGGATTTTAATTGTTGTTCACTAGAGACCTGCGTACTTACTTCAAGCGAACCGAGCTCGCGGGATTTAAAACAGCCAGAAAAGCCTTTGAGTGGCTCTTTTCCAAGAATCCGAAAACTATAATCCACTTTCGGATTCAAACCATAGGTGAAAAAGCTATCCTGAATGCACGTTGCAGGGCTGTCATCCATATTAATCAAGACCTTCTCAGAATAATCCGTTACATCAAGTTCTTCGTTCGCGACCGCATCGAGATCCTTAAAGTTCTCCATATGCTCAGGAGTAATCGCTGTTACAACTGCAAGGTCTGGGCTTAAATAAGTGCCAAAATGTGCAATTTCGCCAGGATGATCCGTACCTAATTCCTGTACAATAAAGTCCGGTTCTTTATCTTCTTTAATTACGGCTTTCATTTCCTTAAAAACTCTAAGCCAAGCCTTAATCGAATGCACGCCATCTTCCGGATAATCAACGCCAAGGAGCGCCAAAGGAACAGACATGTCAGAATTATAATTCCCCTCCGCCATACGAACCTTATAACCGGCCGAGCGAAGCGCAGAGGCGATTGTATGTTTTGTGACAGTTTTTCCGACCGAACCGGCCACAACAATTAGCTTTGGGTGGTGATGCTTGAAATATTTTTTTGCGTATTTTTCCAAACGCGAGCGAACGATAGACTTAAGCATAATTTTATTTTATCAAAAATAGGCGAGTTTTCCCGTCCCGCCTACTATTTTTCAATCAGATAACGACTCACTCCCTTGCGCGACATCAGCCATCCGCCAATTATCGAGCCAACTGTTGCCGAAATCAAATCATACATCGTATCGTCGAGCCCCTGCGAGATAAGTTGCTGCATACTAAGACCGAGAAGTTTATCCATCGCAAATTCAAAGAATTCCCAAGTAGTAGCAATCGCCATCGAGAAAAACATAATAAAAGCTCCTCTAAACAAGCGCGGACTACGTTGTACGTCAAAGTATTCCACCGCGTAATGACCGACCAGAGCCGTCGCTACACCAGACAGACAATGCACAATCTTGTCGTAATATGGCACATATTTATAAAGGTCGAGACAGATACCAAGACAGTGTGCAATCGCAATAAATATGTAGTATAACATTTCGATACGAAATGGAATCTTGATTTTAAACCCTAATTCCAAGACGTCTGGCACAAATGGCAACAAAAAAGCAGCAACACAGGCCCCGATTTTGGAATAGCTTGGGTCAAAAATACAGCGTATCAATACGAAGCCGGCAAAGCCCCAGAGCAGAGCTCGTACGATTCGTAATACTACATCGAGCTTTTTTCGAGTTTTCATATTATCCTCTATATTCAATAATAGCAAGGCCAGAGGCAAGACGGAGCTGGAAAATTGGATTATTTTCAAGAAATTCGTTTACCGCTTTAGCACTACCCGGTAAGGCAGAATTGCGATAATCATGAACAATAATCTTACCCCCCTGACTAAGCTTCGGCGCAACAAGAATCAGACTCGTCTTAATAGATTCGTAATAATCCCCATCAAGCAAGGCAAAAGAGATTTGTTTTGGCAAGTCATCATTCGCATCGAGCTCATTGAACCAAGCTTTCATGATTACCGGTTCAGGAAGGTTCAGCTTTTTAAACTTACTTGCAACTAGCTCAGCGCTCGCCTTTAGCTCACCGGGACGAAAGGCCCAACCGTCGCCAGATTTATCCGCGGCGGTTTTCTCTGGTAGTCCCTCAAAAGAATCATATAGCCAAAGCCATTTTTCCGGCCAGCTTTTCATTACCTCAGCCATTTTGACCGAAGTGTCACCCATATAGCAGCCAAACTCTACAACATCGCCAGAAACAGACTCGGTTTGCACTAAGTTTTCCAGAATCACATTTAGCTCGCGCTCGGTGATTTGTAAATCTTTAGTCATTCAAGAATTCAATCTCGTCTAAGAGTTTAGCGAACTTGTCATGAAGCTCGGATACGGTGCCGGAATTGTCTAGATAATAATCCGCAATAGCGATTGGTCCACCTTTTTCGAGGTTTTCAATCTCAGTTTTATCGCGCATAGCAGATTCTTCTGGGGTAAGTGGGCGAACTGGGCGCTCGGCAAGACGTTTGCGGCGCATGGCTTTTGGCATCACGACCGCCACGACCGTCATCTCAGTAGGGAATTCTTTACGCAGGATATTATACTCAGTCCAGCTGTAGAGACCATCGAGCACAATGCGCTTCTGGCCAGCCTCGATTAGTTTCTTCGTTTCTTCAAGTACGCGATTAACGACAAAGTCTTTACCTTCCTCGGCACGGAGTTTTTCGCGGATTGTACGCTCATTTTCCGGATTGATTTCAAGGCCAGCTTCTTTTACGGCTTTTAGGACGACACCGCCAAAATAGACTTTTGGCACACTGCGTTTGGTTAGATATTCAATTAGTGTCGATTTGCCGCTGCCACACATACCAACGATTGCCAAGATTTTCACATCGCTATTGTTTGAGTTCGACATTTTTCTCCTGTCCAGATTCCGCTGACTTTAACTCGCTTTTGTCAGCTCAATAGTACTATTTTGACATATTTTAAACTGTTTTCGGCATCCAGTCAATCAAAGCTAGAGCTTATGCTTGTAGTTTAAGATAAAGTCATTTACACTATTTTTAGTTTGCCGGATTTAAAAAGCTCTTTTATCATTTGGAGGTGAGAACTATGAAAATAGAGCCGCTTGATATTACCGTTCGCTTTAATTTTCTTGGTGACGCTTCGCCCGGCGCTTTTCATTACGCCAGCAAAGTGCTCTCCGAAGAACATAAAATTTCTGTTAAGACTTGGGAAAGATATAATTATATGAACATGCACGTCATCCAAGCTAACGCCACTATTTTATATCGACGTAATTCAATCATGCAACGCGTTTATTACAAGAGCTTTTTCTTCAAGATAAGACGTAAGTACCGCGAGGATTCTTATTTTAAAAGAAGGTACTATCTTGATGTAGTAGTCTATCAAGACGGCACGGTCGTCTTAGAAAACTTCTGAGTCTAAAGGCCCCGCATTTTTGCGGGGCTTTTTCATTGGTCTATATTACCGCTAAAATACGTTCCCAGAGCTCATCGACAAAGGCTTTATTGATATTGCCCACCACAGAAATCCCCGAAATACCAGACTCAAAGAAGCTGCGAGCGAGCGCCACAATCGTGCGCTTATCAATCGAGTCAATCATCTCCGGCATCCGCTCGATCGGAAAAACTTTATCCATGATGACATAATCTCTCAAGTAATGATTCGCGATTTGGTCAGCCGTCTGTGCTAGCATTTGAATACGACCGAGGGCATATTGTTTGGCCTGAGTTATTTCTTCCGGAGCAATGTCACCATTAATAACCTTGGAAAGCTCAATCGCAATCAGATCAAATAATTCCTCAACATTCTCGGAATTCACCTCGCCATCAAAATCCCAGTTACTTGCTAGACTATCGCTATTCGTATTTGACCCCATTCCATACACAATGCCGCGATGACGTGCCGTACCAAAAATCTTGCTACTCATCGTGCCATTCAAGATATGATTCAGCGCGCCCATTGATTCTTGTTCATTCGGACAAAGCGCGCGGTTGAGCATAAAGCTAAAGCCAAAGCTCAGATTGCTGGCATCTTTGCGGCGAATCAATACCGGATTCGCTTGATGATAATCCGTTTTTGGAAAATCCAAGCGCTCGCCTTCTGGCAATTTCCATGCCTCAAGCATATTAATAATCTTCTCGCGCCGTTCACTCAGATCGCCACAGATGATAAACTGTAGGTTTTTGGCTGTATGCGTGCGGTCGTGATGTTGTTGGACATCCGAGAGCTGAATATTGCGCAAGGTTTTAATGCGCTCAGCATAGGTTAAAACATTTTCACCCAATTCCTGTTGTAGTTTTGGCCAGATGAGTCGAGAATAATCATTCTGGTAGCCCGTGAGCTCCGAGCGAACATTACCCTTCTCGGCCGCCATTTCTTTTTCATTAAACTGCGGTGTCGTAATTGCAAGTTCCTGAAGAGCTAGAATACGCTCCCACTCAAAATCTGCGCACTCGGCTTCATAAGTAATAAAGTAATCTGAAGTCCAGGCATTATGATAGGCACCATTTTTCGTAAACTCTTGCTCGTAGGCCTGCTCATCTTCAAACTGCGAATTAGCCCCAAAAGCCATATGCTCCATCAAATGGGCAACTTCGTAAATATCATGGCTCGCCGTAAAGCGATTCCCGGCACGAAAAGTAAAGTGCGTATTAAGCACACTAGAACCAGGGGCATCAATCAGAAGCCCGCGCGCACCAGATTTTAGTTTTACTTCTTCAATAATGTGTTTCATTTACGGACAATTACTGTAATACAACTTTAAATACCTATTATTTAATTTTAGAGACCAAGATAGCTTTTATCAAGAGAAACTAAGCCAGTTCTTTCTTTTTATGAGTCAAGATATAATAAAAGTAATATGATGAGCGAGGAAAAGATTCAAAGAGCCGACAAAAAGCCCTTTAGTATTATGGATTTACGCGCCGAATTACAAGCCCTTAGCGATATAAACTACCTAGAAACCAACCAAAAAACCATTCCGACTAGTTGGCCGATGATTGGCGTGCGTATTCCAGATATCAAGAGGCTCGCCCAAAAGATTCCAAAAGATAGTCTTTTGGAATACATAGAGATTAAACCCGAAAGCCACGAAGAGATCTTGGCGCGCGGTTTTCTGATTGCTCATCTCCCCTACGAGCAGATGCTTGAGGTTTTCGACTCGCAACTATCTCTATTTGACAACTGGTGCGCGGTCGATACTTTTTGTGCAGCATTGCGCAAATGCGTCAAGAATAACAGGGCGGACTTTCTTGAGCGTAAAGTTCAGCCACTTCTACAGTCCCCCAAAGAATTCGAAGTCCGTACGGGGGTAGTCTGTCTGCTGGATCTGTTTATCGATACAGAACACTTAGCAACGATTTTTAAAAATATCGAATCTTTGAAGAATCGCGAAGAATATTACGTCAAGATGGCAATCGCTTGGTTGTTGGCAGAATGCTATATTAAATTCCCAACCGAGACAGAGGTATTTATGCATAAAACAGAGCTAAATAACTGGACCTTCAATAAGGCAATTTCTAAAATTTGCGACTCATATCGCGTGAGCACAGAAAACAAAAACCGATTAAAGAAAATGAGACGAAAGTAAACAACAAAAAAGACTCCTCTGCGGAGTCTTTTTTATGCCTATTTAGCGGCGGCCGCTCTTTTTGTTCTGACGAGCTTTTTTCTTGTTCTTGCGAGCGGCGTTACGTGCGGCATTGCGGTTAGTATTAGTACCAACCGGTCGCTTTGAGCCGTCCGCTCCAGAGACATGATGGACATTTTCGTTTGAACTAATGCCATGTTCGTCTTTGCTGAACTCATTGTCCATATTCTTGACGCCGGCAGAAATTTCGTTAACACCTTTTTCAGTCGCGCTTTCGGCCATCTTAGTAAGCTCGGTGTCGTACTTGTCATCAGACACTTCAGCAACTTCCTGACGGCGGAGGCTAAGGATGATATGCATTACTTCCTCACGCAAAGCACGCTGAAGACCATCAAAGAGCTTCTGCGACTCTGAGCGGTATTCGACGAGTGGATCACGCTGACCGACCGAGCGCCAGTGAATACCTTCGCGGAGATGTTGCATACTTTCAAGATGCTGCATCCAGAGCGTATCGAGCACCTGGAGATAAACTTCGCGCTCAATCTTGCGCATCGTATCTTCGCCGAATTCAAGCTCCTTATCGTGGTACATTTCTTCGACGGCGATGGTCGCGAGATGAATACGATCTTTTTCCTTGCGCATACGACCAATTGTATCAATTAAGTCTTCGTCGAGGTCAAAGACGCGCTTGAAGTTCTCGTTGAAGTTCTTATTAATACGGGAATTAAACTGGCAAAGTTCGGCAATTTCTTCCTTGTAGAGGCGGCCAATTTCTGGGCGGATATTATCACCTTCAAGAATGCGGCGACGCATTGTGTAAACCACTTTGCGGTGGCGAGAAATCACGTTATCGTACTGAACGACGTTCTTGCGAGAATCAAAGTTAAAGCCTTCGATACGCTTCTGAGCCTGCTCGAGCGTCTTACTGACGGTTTTGTTACGAATTGGCATATCATCATCAATGCCAAGGCGCTGCATAATCATACCAATGCGATCACCTTGGAAGATGCGCATAAGATCATCCTCGCAAGATACGAAGAACTGCGTAACACCAGGATCGCCCTGACGACCACCACGACCACGGAGCTGGTTATCAACACGGCGGGAATCATGGCGAGCGGTGCCGATGACGACGAGACCGCCAAGTTCCTTAACACCCTTGCCGAGCTTAATATCCGTACCACGACCAGCCATGTTGGTTGCCAAGGTAACAGCACCCTTTTCGCCGGCTTTCTCAATAATCGCAGCCTCACGCTCGTTATTCTTAGCGTTCAAGATTTCGAACGGAATACCTTCGTTCGCGAGGTAAGCCGCAATGCGCTCGTTGTGTTCGATAGAATCAGAACCAACAAGTACTGGTTGACCTTTCTTGTGGTATTTCTTAACAGCGTCAGAGATAGCCTTAAGCTTAGCGGCACTCGTACGATAGATCAAATCATCCTTATCGACACGGATAATTGGCTTGTTCGGTGGGATCTGAACCACATCAAGGCCATAAATCTGTTGGAATTCTTCTGCTTCGGTAAAGGCCGTACCGGTCATACCGGAAAGCTTTCGATAGAGACGGAAGAAGTTCTGGAAGGAAATCGTCGCAAGCGTCATGGATTCCTGGCGAACTTGGACAGCTTCTTTAGCCTCGATAGCCTGATGGAGACCTTCATTGTAACGGCGACCATGCATGAGACGACCGGTGTTTTCGTCAACAATCACTACTTCGCCGCTATTCGTAACGACATAATCTTTATCGCGTTTGAAGAGTGTTTCAGCACGAAGAGCTTGTTCAAGATGATAGACAATGCGCGTATTAGCGGTCGAATAAAGTGTGTCGACGCCGAGGATTTTCTGGACTTTTTCGACGCCCTCGTCAGTCAAAGCGACCGTACGGCGTTTTTCATCGATAATATAATCTTCATCCGAGAGCTGAGCGCAAACCTTTGCAAACTGGTAATAGCTGGCCGGGTTGTCTGCAGCTGGCGCGGAAATAATGAGAGGCGTACGAGCTTCATCAATCAAGATTGAGTCGACCTCATCCACGATGGCGAAGTTCAGTTCGCGCTGACGAAGATATTGAGCGTCCTTGACCATGTTGTCGCGGAGATAGTCGAAGCCGAACTCGTTATTTGTACCATAAGTCACATCACAGAGATAGGCTTCCTTGCGCGTACAAGGCTTGAGGTGCTTCATGCGTGGGTCAGTATGTTCCTCGTTAATATATTCAGGATCATACATGAAGCTTGCTTCGTTAATGATACAACCTGTAGAAAGACCGAGGAAGTGATAGAGCTCACCATTCCAGCCGGCGTCACGCTGAGCAAGATAATCGTTGACTGTAACAACATGTACGCCACGACCAGTCAAGGCATTAAGATACGCCGGGGCGACCGCCACGAGAGTTTTACCTTCACCTGTCTTCATTTCAGCAACGTTGCCTTCATGAAGCGCAATGCCACCAATGAGCTGAACGTCGAATGGACGCATCTTTAAGACGCGCTCACTAGCTTCGCGGACAACCGCAAAAGCATCCTCGAGTACAGCGTCCAGAGCCTTCGCATCATAATTACGTTCGTTCTTATCTGCAGTACTCTTGGCTTTTTTAGTCTTGCGAGCTTTGGTTTTTTCTTCGCCTTTTTTCTCTTCTTTGACTTTTTCGAGCGCAACCTTAGCCTGCTCTTCTTTAAGGAGCTTCTTGATACGTTTCTGAAGAACGGCGGTTTGCTTCTGGAGCTCTTCGTCGCTCATCTTGGAATACTTATCTGCTAGTTTATTGATATTGATGACGCGCTTGCCCATACGGCGCAGAATCTTCTTCTGTGCGTCACCAAAAACGTGTTGCAAAAAGATAGTAAGACCGCTCTTGTCTGCAAGCTTATCTGTTGGCTTCTTTTCTTTGTGAGCCTTCGTGCTTTTTTGGACTTTAGTGTTGCTGGTTTTGGTTTTTTCAGACTTTTTTGTCGATTTTTCTGCCACCCCGTGCTTCTCTGACCTCTTCTCTTTCATTGTTCTAGTATAGCACGCTTATTTCTTGCGGAAACGAGCGAAGATTCCTTTCTCATTACGATTGCTAACTTCTGTCTTGAAGCGGCGAATCTGGCCATCAAGCTTAGCTTCGAGTAAATCTACACCGGCAAAAACATTTGATGCTTCGTCCTTCGCAGCAATAACCTTGCCACCAGGAATATCTAGAGATGCGGAGATCTCGTATTTATTGCCATGTTCGCGGTTAACTTCGGTGACAACGATTTTTGCGACAATATCCTTGCGGTTGTCGCGTGGGATATGCTTATCGAGCTTACCGATGCGCTTTTCGACATATTTAACGAGAGCAGGCTCGACTTTGTAATTAGAGCCACTTACCTCAATATTTTCAATCATTTAGAGTTTCTCCTTTCCATCTAAATATTTACGAAGCACGGTTGGAATAGTGACCGTATAATCCTCGTTCTGATAATTCTCGATGACTGCAACCATTGCACGACCTAGAGCGAATGCGGTGGCATCGTTCGTATGAACGAGCTCAACCTCGCCTTCTGCGCGGCGTACACGAGTGCCTAGGCGGCGTGATTGGTAATCAGTCATGTAATCAGCAGTATGAGTTTCGCGGTACTTGTCCTGACCTGGCATCCAGACTTCGATGTCGATACCACGCGCGTCAGGCTTACCGATGTCGTAAGTGCACTTACGGATCACGCGATATGGAAGCTCGAGTTGTTCGACCAACCAGCGCTGAATCGCAACAAAGAATTCGTGCTCACTGCGGCTAGTCTCTTTGGTCGTGAAGCTTTCCATTTCGAGTTTATCGAACTGATGCATACGAATAATGCCTTCCATGTCCTTGCCATAAGTACCGGCCTCTTCGCGGAAGCTTGTAGCGTAGCCAAGATAGCGGATTGGAAGCTCTTTCTCTTCAAAGATTTCACCCTGGTGCATTGAACCAAGAACATGCTCGGCGCTACCCTGAAGCCAGAGTTCCTGACCTTCGATCTTGTAGCGGTCTTCGCGCGGCTCAAGGCGATCCATCGCGTCGTACATCTCTGTGCGAAGCATGAGTGGTGGCAAGACTAGAGTGAATGGCTTAGTCGAAACGTCTTTGAGCTTATTCTTCTTTATAATTTCCTTAATGACGTTTTCGTCCGTTAAGCTATTCATGACAAAGTTCACAATCGCCATCTGCAGTTTGACCATGTCGCCCTTGATGTAAGCAAAGCGAGAACCAGTCACCTTGGCGGCGCGTTCCTTGTCTAGCCAACCACGCTCCTGCGCGAGTTCGTAATGCGTGCGAGGAGTAAAATCGAATTTGGTAGGCTCACCGCAAACTTCGGCTACTTCGTTTTCGTCTTCGGAAAGCCCCACTGGAACATCATCTTCAGGAATGTTTGGAACAGTTTTAAGCTTCGAGATAAAGCTAGCTTCAACTTCAGTCAACTTTGGTTCGATTTCGGCGAGTTGCTTCTTGAGCTTCTTGCCCTGCTCAATTAGAGCAGCATCGGGCTTACCGTTTTTCATCTTTGCAGAGATTTCGTTGCGATCATGACGCAACTTGTCTGCCTCCATTGCGAGTTTCTTGCGCTCGTCATCAAGCTTTAAAATCTCGCCGAGGTCGATTTCGTCGCCGTAACCCTTATTACGGATCGCATCCTCCACCTTGTTCTGATTTGCCCGGATATAATTGATATCTAGCATAATACTTTTATTTTAGCATGTTTTATCTGTTATAGACACATATGCCAAGGTTTTTGGCGCCTTTTTTGTTATAATATGCTTATGGTAACAGCTAGGACTGTTTCGAATAATTTGTAATTATGGACAAAAAACTCAAAAATTACATCAAGGAAGCCGAAGAGCTGGCTAAAAAACCTACGAAGGAAAAGCGCGAGTATCATTTCATGATGCTTGAGACTTTTAAACACGAAAGGCTCATTCATTTACTTGTGACGCTGTTCTTCGCGACCTTTTTGATTCTATTCTTTTTCGCTTTTCTTTATTTTGCGATTTTTACAAGTGATGCCGAGCTATTAAGCTATTGTCTCGGGACTGTCACCCTCGCCCTCACGGTTACCGAGGTATTATATGCGCGCCATTATTATTTGCTCGAAAACGGTTGCCAAAAACTGGAAGATATCTCTAAAAAGTTTTACAACATCAAAGATTAGCGAATCTCTCTCCTTAGGACTTTACTCTGGGGGTGAAATCTGTTATAATGGGTCGTAATTATGAAAGAAGCAATCCAACCAAAAGACTATCGTTTTGTGGTCTTTGCCGATGAACAGGCAAAGTTTTCTTTCCTAACGCGCTCGACCGCTAAGTCGGAAGAGACCATTAAGTGGACGGATGGCAAGGAATATCCGCTCGTAAAGATTCAGATTTCGAGCGCATCTCACCCATTCTTCACTGGTGAGGAAAAGATCATCGATACCGAAGGTCGCGTCGACCGCTTCAAGGCTCGCGCAAAGAAAGCTGCAGCTCTCCGCAACACCCTCGGCAACAAGGTCACCAAAGCGAAGAAAGAAGCCGAAAAGAAGGCCGCAAAAGCCGAGAAATAGGCAATTTAACAAAGACTCCCACATCTGGGAGTTTTTTGCGTGCTTCATTCTATTGACATACTTATTAATTAATTGTATTATATTAGAATGCGCCTGCCGAAAGGCGTAAATCTGTTTTTTAAGGAGAGATATCCTTATGATGAACCTTTCAGTTTTTGAGTTTGCAGGAAAAATAATTACCGCAGTGCAGCAGAAGGCCAAAGACATCGGTATCACTCAGGGTGCCGTATCGGTCTGCTTCTCACCCTGCTCTGGTAAAGCCGCAGACTGGCTTGGCACAGATGCCGACATCTCGATTACAAAGCCCGTCACAGGCACCAGTACAATCTATCGCGAAAATGGGATTGAGTTCGGTGATTGCTTTGGTATTGTTGCCGAGAAAATCGCAGCCGCCAAAAAGGTCCTGATGATTGCGACGAACGACCATTTCCAGCCGCGAGATCGTACAGAACTCGTGTCTGGCTCACTGCCCGAAGTCTGCGTTGGTGACGGCAGAGTTGCCTGGAAGGGATGCGTTGCATACCCGATCGGTTATCATGTAGGCTACCCCTGCGAGAATTCCGGAGCCGACGCAATGACGATTTTCGTCTCCGTTAGCGGAGGCAAAGAGGAGGATGACGAGAAGGCCGCTTGGGCCGCACTGCCCGTAATTCGCGAGATTATCAACGACAATCACGCAAACGGCTGGATACTCGCTCGTATTCTCTGGGAAGTTCACGAACCGACTAAATAATTTAGATTTCGGCAAACTAACACTCCCTCGACCGCAAGGTCGGGGGCTTTTCTTTTTTGATATAATATTTCTAATGAAACTATTGCTTCATACTTGTTGTGCGCCCTGTAGTGTTTATTGCATTAAAACTTTACGCGCCGAAAAGATAGAGCCGACTCTGTACTGGTACAATCCTAATATTCATCCTTATACAGAATACAAGGCAAGGCGAAACTGTTTGGTCGAATATGCAAAGACTAAAAAAGTTGAGCTGATTCTTGAGGATGCCTATGGCCTAGATGAGTTTTGCAAGAATGTCGCAGATAAGATTACAACGCGCTGTCGAGACTACTGCTACCCGAAGCGTCTGAGGCAGGTTTTTCAGTACGCCAAAGAGCATGGTTTCGATACAGTTTCGACAACTTTGCTTTATAGTATCTACCAACAACACGATTACATCGCAGAGTTAATGGACAAGTTGGCCGAGGAGTTTGGCGTGGCGTTTTTATACCGAGATTTTCGCGAAGGTTGGCAAGAAGGTCAAGACGAAGCACGGGCTGCCGGATTATATATGCAGAAGTATTGTGGCTGCGTTTTCTCCGAAGAAGAATCGATGATTGGGCGCGAGATTGGACGCAAGATGCTTGCCAAGGGCGTTTCGCCAACCAATGCAAACGTACGCAGTATTATTGAAGCCGAAAAAATTGATGGCTTAGTCGTGCCGGGTGCACTCAAAAAGAGCCTCTCGCGGGAGGCTTAGCGCTTTTTGTATTTCTTCACAAGTTTCTCAATTTTGTTCTGATAATACAAGCCACAAACTAGACGGAAGGCTCCCCAGCCCATCAATAAAACAGACGCCAAGATTATTGGAAGGTAGAAACCGCCTTTCATGAACGAGAAGATCAAAGCCGCAGCCCCAAACGCAATAAGAATAGCGCCACCACCGGCGGTATTATTGGCTTGTCGCTCAGCTTCTTCAAGTTCCGCCCAGATATCAAAGCCGAGACGATTCGGTTTTGGTTGAACTTCGTAGGATTCTTTAGTGTCATATTCCTCGAAAAAGAGGACCATATCGCGGCTATCGTAGTATTTTTTCACAAAGCGCGCTTTCGAAGACTGTCCTTTCGTAATGCGCTCATAGGCTTTTTGGATTTTTTCGAATTTTATCGCATCACCACCACGATCTGGGTGGTTTTCTTTGACTTTATCGCGATAGGCTTTCTTGATTTCGTCCTGAGAAGCGTCGGTTTTGATGCCAAGAAGGTCATAATCACTATTTTTAGAACCACCTAGTACCGCAAGACCTATGCCAATTTCGTACCTCGTACCATTTTTGCCATTTTGTACACTCCAAAAACCTTCCCTGTCGCCAAGCGCACTAGCGCGATATCCTTTACTGCGAAGAAGCTTATGGGCATAGTTTACGGCGTATTTACGATTTACAAAGCGACGGGTTTCGACTATCTTCTCGTCTTTGGCTATTTTAAGATCGTAGCGTACGTCGGCGTCTGCTTGGAGTTCTATGCGAATATTAAAATCTCGGCCATCTTTCAGAAGCATCCTAAAACAATCCGGCGCATAGCTACCAAAGTCGGCGATTTTGACATTCGCCGCATCAATACAATCATTTAAATAGCCTAAAGCGTCGCCATAAGACGAAAAACCCGTCGCGGCTTCAAGACCTTTTGTAGCAAATGTGACTAAATATTTCATCTTTTCCTGGCGCCAAAAAATTGCAGTAGTTTGTTAGTATTATACAATAATCAGTCAGTTTGTCAATCTATATTGAATATTTTGCACTCGAAAAAAGAGACCGAATTGATTTTTGTTGCATATTATTCTAAACTGTAAATTGAAAATCATTTTCAAATTCAAAT
The DNA here is from genome assembly GCA_017418275.1 of Candidatus Saccharimonadota bacterium. Lineage (GTDB taxonomy): Bacteria > Patescibacteriota > Saccharimonadia > Saccharimonadales > Saccharimonadaceae > UBA2834. Next base: position 51,801 of record JAFONX010000011.1, read on the forward strand.
GTCCAACGAGAAATACAATACCAAACCCCGTCAGAAAGTCTTAGCCGCAATCAAGAAGCAGGTGAAAGATTTTACTGCGAAAAGCATTTATGAAGATTTGAATGAGGAGATTGGCCTTACGACCATCTACCGTTTTATCGAATCACTTGAAGCAGAGGGCATTATTCTGAAAGTTTCCCAAGAGGACAACACGGCGAGATATCAATACATCACGCCTTGCGAGGACACAGACCACTTTTATCTTAAATGTAAAAAGTGTGGCAAGCTAGAACATGTTGACTGCGAGAAGATGCATGGCTTAGCCGAACACATCGCCAACGAGCATCATTTTAGTCTTACGCAAACACATATTATTATTAACGGCCAATGCGAAAAGTGCGCGGGTTAGCAGATGAAAAGAAATATTAAATTATTAGTCATACTGGCATTAATTCTGCTTGCAGGCTTCGGGATTATTGTAGGAATTAGCAATTCGCAAAAACAGAGCGAAAAACCCACAATCGTTACAACGAATTTTCCGGCTTACGATTTTACACGCGCCATTGCGGGCGATAAGGTTGAAATCAAAATGCTTCTAAAGCCTGGCACCGAGATGCACGATTACGAACCGAGCCCTAGCGATATTATTGATATTCAAAAAAGCAAACTCTTCGTCTATAACGGTGGCGAATCCGACGAATGGGTAGAGGAAATCTTAGAAAGCCTCGAACCTAATAAGACTCTCAAAATGACAGACGCCGTCGAACTTGTCGAAGAAGAAGTCGTTGAAGGCATGGAGACTCAAACGGACGAGGAACCAGAGTTTGACGAGCATGTTTGGACTAGTCCAAAAAATGCCAAAAAAATCGTCAATCATATCAAAGATGCATTGGTTGAAATTTTTCCAGAAGACAGAGCGAGTTTCGAGCAAAATGCAGCAGATTACACCGTCAAGCTCGATGAGCTAGATAATAAATTTCAGAGAATCGTAGACAATGGCAAGCGCAAAACAATTGTTTTCGGAGACCGCTTCCCGCTTCGTTATTTCGCTGACGAATACGGTCTAGACTATTACGCTGCCTTCCCTGGTTGTTCTGAGCAAAACGAGGCTAGCAGCGCCACGGTCGCCTTTCTGGTAGACAAAGTTAAGTCCGAAGAAATACCAGTTGTTTTTAAAATCGAAATGAGTAGTAGCAAACTCGCGCAGACTATTGCAAATGAAGCTGGCGCTAAGGTCCTCACCTTTCATTCCGCGCACAATATTTCCGTTGACGACTTCAATGCAGGCGCGACTTATGTAGATATTATGGAACAAAATCTCACAGTATTAGAGGAGGCGTTACAATAATGAGCCTTATATCAGTATCAAAAGTTAAAATTGGTTACAATAATATTCCAGTTGTAGATAAGCTTAGTTTTGATATTAATGAAAAAGATTTCATTTGTATTGTAGGCCCAAATGGTAGTGGTAAAACTACTCTAATCCGCGGCATTCTTGGGCTAATTCCAGTCATGTCCGGCAAGATTACTTTTAGTCTAAACGAAAATCAAATTGGTTACATGCCACAAGAAACTACGGTAGACGCAAATTTTCCTGCCTCAGTGTTCGAAATTGTTCTATCTGGCTCACTCAACAAACCCGGGATTTTCTATAACACAGAAACCAAAAACCGCGCCTCAGAAACCCTCAAGATGCTTGGCATCAGTAAGCTAGAAAAACAGAGCTTCTCGGAGCTTTCAGGTGGGCAAAGACAGAAGGTTTTACTCGCTCGCGCCTTAATGGCGACGGATAAACTATTATTTTTAGATGAACCGTCCAACAATTTAGACCAGAAATCTAAAGAAAGTTTGTATGAATTAGTACAAAAATTGAATGCCGAGCACGGCATTACAATTGTAATGGTGACGCACGATTTGGATCACGGAAATTTGATCGGTAACAAGATTCTTTCCCTTGCGCCGAAGGATTACTTCTTCGGTACAACTGAAGAATACGTTAGAAAGGTACATCATGAATAGTTTACTCGAGATGTTTTCGTTTGGTTTTATGATGCGTGCCTTAATTGTAGGTAGCCTAATATCCCTCTCGGCCGCCTTAGTCGGCACGCCGCTTGTTCTCAAAAAGAATTCCATGCTCGGAGATGGCTTATCCCACGTGGCTTTCGGTGCCTTTGCGCTAGCCTCCGTACTCGGCTTTGCGCCACTTTGGGTCGCAATTCCGATTGTAATCATAGCTTCATTCTTCGTATTGAGAATAAACGAGAATTCAAAGATTCATGGCGATTCAGCCGTCGCTTTAATGTCGGCAAGCGCGCTTGCAATCGGCACTTTTATCGCGTCGCTTGCAGGAACGAATACAGATATTAACAGTTATCTTTTTGGTAGCATTCTATCTGTAAGTGAGACGGAGGTTTTCTTGGCGCTTGGATTATTTATGACCGTTATTATAATTTATGTTTTGTTTCACAATAAGATTTTTGCCCTGACTTTCGATGAAAAGTTCGCGCGCGCGATTGGCATTAATACGAAGCTTTACAATGCAATCTTTGCGATTCTTTGTTCAGTTTTGATCGTGCTTGGCATGCGTTTAATGGGCGCGCTCCTGATTTCTAGCCTCATTATCTTCCCGACCCTTTCTGCACAAACAATTTTCAAGAACTTCAAGCTTGTTACGATTGTAGGGGCAATTTTAGCGGTCGTAAACTTTGTGCTAGGACTCATAATATCTTACCTCTGCGAAACTCCGACAGGCGCAACGGTTGTAATTGTGAACTTATTTACGCTTGTAGTTTTAAAGATTTTAAACCGACTTATTAAAAAATGAAAAAGCGCCCACTTGGGGCGCTTGGAGAAATTGAATGAGATTAGCCGGCGAAGTACTCGTACCACTTGCGCGCATACTCGCGGCGTGAATCCGTAGCCTGGTACAACTCGCCACAATACGGTGAGTAGTATTCGACCGGGCTCCACCCGTCGACTGCTCTCTCGTAATGCACGAGGAATATTTCAGCGGCCAGTTCCGGACTATCTGCTGTTCGAAGCTCAGACATCCAGGTAGGATCCTCTTCGTCCATAGTGTAATCCAATAGGATATCCATGTACGTCTCAAAATCCTCCTTGCTGTCGAAGGCGCTCTCGCCAAAGCCCCAATACTCGGGAGCAGCATACTTGCCAACTCCAGCAGCATCAAAGGCGGCGAACATTTCGTCGCGCTGCGGATAATCCATTAGCTGGAATAGGCCAAATCCTCCGCCCTCAACGCCGCGCGAAGGTTCAAGACCACTCTCGGCTTCGGCATTACCGATAATGCCGGCGATCTGCGCGGTAGTATAACCTTTCGCGCTAAAGTACGCGTAGATTTTTTCCGCTACGAGCTCATCCGTGAGCTCAAAGGGCTCTTCGGTAACCTCCTCGACGATTGCTTCGGTATGATCCGGATCGGAATCGGTTGCTTCGGCGGTCGTCTCGACGGATTCCGCAGTCAAAACAGTTTCCTTCGGGGCAGACTCTTTGCCGAGGGCAACAGTTTCCACCTCCCTAGCTCGCATAGCCTCGCTCGGATGCTCGACTACATATACGTAAGGCGACGCCTCGTCGCTAGTATCCGGAAGATCAGATACATGCTCCTTTTCGCCATAGGCATTCAGGGCAAAGCCCTGTACCAATATTGCTAGAGTTGCGCCTGCTAGTACGACTATTGGTTTCCTCATTTTTTAATCTCTCCTTAAAGAACTATAATTTCGCGTTATGCACGCGATCAGCATTATTTATTATAGCACAAATAAGCATAACTGTCAATACTCGCGCTGTAGTTATCAGGAATTACGGCAAGAAAAAGCCCCCACGCGCAATGCGAGGGGGGCACAAGAGTACGGCGAATGACTGTATTAATGGACGGATCGCTCCAGTGTCACACAATTACAACACTGATTGCAAGTGAAGCGATCGATGCAGTTCTCACACGAACTATCCGCGCGAGCCTTTTTTCCCAGCAGACAATCGCACACATCCTCCACTAAAACTCTTTGTTCTTTACGGGAAAGGCTCTCACCGTTCTTATTACAGTAACCAGTGGTCGAAATTCTCGCAATGAGCTCTATCACCCATGATACAAGGGCGCTTTTTTCAGAGTCTGTCATAGGTGCGTCTGACGGAAGCTTACCATTTTCGGTCGTATTGCTCAGCATTACCCTTGCTACGGGACCGTTGGCTGCGAAGCAAACCTCCCTGCTCCCAACTTTTGTTCGTATTTCCTTTATCAATTACAAGACCTCCTTAAGATTTCTCTCGCGCATGTGTCTAAAAGTGGTCAACTGCACATACCCGAATGTCAATGCTATGCTTACGAAAAGCACTGGCATTCGAGTATGTAAATCGTACTCATTTTTTGAAGGAACTGTTCATTTTTTAAAAACGAATATATTATGTATATCATATTTATTATGTCAAGTCAATAGTTTTTTATGGTAAAATGTAATTATGAAAATCGTTGAGAAAAAGTGCCCAAACTGCGGCGCTAGTCTAGACTTCAAGGTTGGCGAGCGCGACATAGTCTGTAGCCATTGTCGTCGCAAATTTGCCGTCAAATACGACGGCGTGGACTTTGCGAAATTGAGCGCGGACGAAGTAAATTCGTTAAAAGACGTCAATATCGACCTCAAGCCGTTTCGTAATTTCTTTATCACGGCCGCAATTATCTTCGTTATTGTTTCAGCCCTTTCTATAACTCTTTTTGTCGGAATATTCGTGTTTATCGCTTCTAAAGTTAAGTCAGCCGCGGATGAGCAATTCCAACAGACCGTTCAGGACAATCAGGAGTGGATCGACCAACAATCCAAATACAGAACGCTCAATAACTTCTAATTGTTTATCTTATAAAAGGAGTAAAAATGGAACAAAAAATTTGTCAAAGTTGTGCAATGCCGCTAACTTCAGAAGATATGTACTCTACTGAAAAAGATGGCAGTATTAATAAAGATTATTGTAAGTGGTGCTATGCCGATGGCGAGTTTATCGATAAATGCTCGATGGAAGAATACATCGAGAAGTGCGCCCAATTCGGCGAGCAAGCCGGAATGACCAACGAGCAGATGAAGGAATACTGCACGAAAGTTTTCCCGACACTGAAGCGTTGGAAGCAGAGCTAGAACTAACTCCATCGACAAAGAAAGTATTCGCTCTTAATATTGTTCCATGAAACTCTTGCAGCTATTTGACGGAAAAGTTTCGCTCGCGATTTCGACGATTGCCGATGGAAATATGCGCTCATTCGGCGAGGCGGAGTTTGACGAGGTTTTACAGAACCAGAGAAAGCTTTGCGCGGAGCTTGGCGCCGATGCGCGGAATACGGCGCGCGTACTGACGACCTATGACGGGCGCGCGAGTTTTTGCGAGTATTACGAGATTGACTCGAAATCGATTACCAAACATCAAATTACGAAGCCAGAAAGCGAGTTGGTTTTGGCGGATGGACTCGTCACGAAGAGCGCCGATTTCGCCCTGCTCTTGCCTCTCGCCGATTGTCTGGGTGTGATTATATACGACGAGACACAAGGCATTTTGGGCTTGCTACATTCTGGACGTCAAAACCTCGAAGAAGATGGAGCGTTTAAGTTTATAGAGTTTTTGCAAAAGAATTATAACTGTCAGCCTGAGAAGCTCAAGATATACTTCACGCCACATGCGCTGAATTATGAGATTTATGCCCTAGATCATGCAAAGCTCGCTGAAGCCGCCGAAACGCAGCTCACGCGCGCAGGAGTAAAAGCAGATAATATCGAGCACTCTGACATTGATACCGTTACAAATCCAGACTTTCCTTCAAATTCCGCCGGAGATAAGACTAACAGATTCGCCGTGGCAGTAAAGTTATGTTAAATGTTTATCTGGATGTTGATGGCGTTCTACGCGGGTGCGCGTCGTCTAAAGAAGATGCTAGAATTTCTCAAAGCTAGAACTAACGAAGCTGTTCAAGCAGACTCTTAATACCTTCGGATTGAATATCCCAGTAAGCCTTCCAGTAATCCCCATCCGAGAGTTCGGAATCGTATTTCCACTCACCATCAATATTAATCTTCAGGACCGGCGCAAGGCAGAAGCCAGGCACGCGCACAGATGAGATTTTGTCGACTAGCTTAATGTCCTTTGGATCAGTCGAAACCATTGTATGTATGACCTTAATTTCGTCGCCTTCGTGCCAAGCTAAACCAAAGCCCCAATTAAAGCGGCACGGAACTTCCCCGTTATATTTACTTGCAACTTCAGCAAAAGTCTCCGCGCCAAGATCATCAGTATATCGACCTTTACGAGCAATAACGAAGGCCTTGTTATGATTCTTAGGGTCATCTTCCTCAGATACGCCAAGCAGATCACAGGTGTCGTCGCGAGCGAGAACAGGCAAAGCTTTATACTGTTTTGCGTAACCTAGCGCTTTCTCAGCTGCAATGTCTTCGGCAGTAAGTTGAGTTTCTTCCGGTTCTTCAAGATCAAGGTCTAAATCGGCAAAAGATAGACCTTCGCAACCTAGGCGTGCAAGAATTTTCTTGAAGCTTGCAATCTTCCCAGGATTAGTAGTAGCAAGCAGAATTTGTTTCATTTTGAGCTCCTCTTTGAGGGTATTATAACAAGAATCTACTGTAAGTCTTAGACTCACGAATGCGCCAAAAAATAATCTGGAGTTTTGGGTTAAAATAAAAGTATATGTCGACCACAAAACTCTTCCTCGAAACCGTTATTGCTAAGCTCGATAAACTCCCCCTTGAAATCACTTCCCGCCCGATGATGGGCGAATATCTACTCTATGCAGACGGCGTGCTATTCGGCGGACTATATGATAATCGTTTCCTAATCAAGAAGACTAGCATGAACCAAGCTTTCGATTTACCCGAGGCAATTCCCTATAGTAACACAAAGAAGACAATGTATCAGATTGAAGATTTGGATAATCCACGGCTCACAAAGATCATTAACGCAACAATAGGAGACCTAATAAGCTGTTCGAGAAGCTGCTCAACCTGAGCCATGAATTCCTTGGAGAGATGCTCGAGCAACAAGATAGAGAGATGCGTCTTGAGGTTTTTGAGATATGCAAAGGAATAACTTATTCCTACAATGTCATTGATATAATGGTAACTAAGGAATTATATGTATAATAACGCTCAAACTAACAGGATTATAGAGCACATAAAGGCTGAGTATGGCGCCGAGCTAGAATTCTTATGGCCAGATCGTTATCCAGTTTGCGCTATTTTTCGTCATGGCGACAACCATAAATGGTTTACGTTAATTGGCGCAATTAAAAGTACGAGTCTAGGAATTGAGGAAGATAAAGAAATAGAAATCATCAACCTGAAGTTCGATAAAGGTCAAGCGTTGGATTTCGCCGAATCAAACGAACATATCTTCCCGGCTTATCATATGAATAAATACAACTGGATTACGATTATTCTAGACGATTCTTTAGAAGATAATGCTATATTTGAACTCATAAAAAAGAGCTATTTATTGACGGCAAAATAGATTTAGGTCTAACAGGGGTGACTCCACTTGTTTACAAGTGGATGATTTTTTATGAAAAAAATGACAGTGGCTCACTGATTATTTACAATCGGTCGTTATAGAGGTGACACCGATTGTATGCAATCGATGAAATTACTGTGGATTTTTAACCAAAATGATCATAAGATCCGATCATGAAATATACGACCACAACAGAAGAAACCGTCGCTAAAGACTTCGAAATCGAAGCCAATAGCGCTGATGAAGCCTATGAAACGGCAGAACAGAAACACAAGGATGGCGAGTTCGTCCTAGATCCTGGCGATTGCCAGTTCAAGCAGATAGCTATTACGGCACCGAGTAGTAGAACTGCAGAATGGCGAGAATTCTAGATTTCTTGGATTCCGAGACTCTTTAGATACTCGTACGTTCCGTCGTAGAATTCAGGCAGACGTGTACTATCTTCCCAGAAACCATTCGGAGATTTATCCTTATTCCCCTCAGGAACACAAATAATCATACCGGCACGAGCGCGCGTAAGTAGCACGCGATACGCATTCAGCATATACTTCTGTTTTTCGCGATTATTTTCAGTCCTTCCGAGTTGCTCAATCCATTTCGTATTACCATTAAAGGAGTAATAATGCCATCTTCCATTCTCGTATCGCATATCAGCGTCCCAGAGCAAGCAAGTGTAATCTAGCTCGAGCCCCTGCACTTGAATCTCTGTCGCTGCATCTTCAAGATAGTTCGACGAGCGCGTGTCGGTTTTATCTTCCAAAAACCAATGAACAGCATTCTCGTCGCCAGAAGGAAGAATATGAATAGCCAAGGGCTTGAATCGCGCTGCTTCCTTAGTAACGAGCACGCCGGTTCGTTCAGTGCCTCTCGCTTTCTCATGTAGCCATTTTCGCGCCTTAGCCATATCACGAGTTAGCAGAATGGGATACTTATCTTTTATCTCGCTATACAGCTCCGAAGCGTTATCATCAAAAGCGAGCAAAGAGTGAACGAAGGCGGATACTTTTTCAGAACGATACGAGCGGAGTGAAACGCTCAGATGTAAATCATTCGAGTATGCCACATTCGGATTATCAGCCAAAAGCTCATTAACTTTGCCCTCGGCATATTCCGGTTCGGTTAGCTCTGGAGAGATATAAACATTCCAGTGACGATACTTTTCATTAAGGGCTTTTATCCACTCAGAGATACCTGCTTCGCCAGTATTAATTTCTTGACCACCGCCAACTAGACAAACAATAACCGCCCAGTCCTTGCGTTGGTCAAGCGACCAAATCAAGAAAGCTGCTTCCGACATCGGAAAATTCGGAACTTTGAGCTTATTACCGTATGTTCCGCCGCGTTTTAAGTAATTGGCGAGCCTTTCATGCGTCCACGAGCGCTGCGCCTCATCGAATATAGCGACATGTTCGACCTCACCAAAGCCAGATGCGCCCATTTCGACGGCCTTATTTGGATCTATCTCCAGAACGCCGTTCTCGACTGGATTTTTAATTTTCGCGAGCATATTATCGCGATAGCGATGAATCATCTGAATAGATTTACGAACTTCGCGACGAGAATCAGTAAGCTTCTTCTGTCCGCCACGCGCCTTTGCTTTCCTGAAATTATCCTGCGCTAAAGCCTCATTTAAAACTGCCACAAGTGGCCCATTTCCAGATAAATATACTGCTCCGTCATCTTTTGCCGGCTCGTTAGAACCATCGCGATACGTTTGTTTAATTGCTACATCTAGACCAACCAATGTTTTGCCGGCGCCAGGAACGCCCGTAACAAAACAAATGCTTTTCTTTCCATTCTTCTCGCTATCCCGAATGACATCTAAGATGTATCGAATCGTTCTATCTGTAGAAACATTATCCGCTTCATGGCGAGTAATATCTTCCACGGAGTGGTTTTCGTATAACGAGCGAGCAGCTTCAATAATCGTTGGGGTGGGAGCATATGGGCTAATTGACCACCTCTCGTCAACCGGCATCTCGTCTGGATAAGCACACAATACATTTTCAATCACATTACTAAGCTCGTTACTGTTCGAAACGAGCGGATTGATAACTCTGTCGTCATAAACGGACATTTGAACTTGCGTCGAATAATTTGCATAATTTGTCGCAACGAGAATAGGTGCAATGATTTTGTCTTCGCTAAATTTATGGAAGTTTTTCAAATCTAGCGCATAGTCAAAGACTTGATCGATATCGGCCTCCAGAATATTGGCTTGGCCAACCTTAAACTCGATGCAGAAAATGATGCCGCGATAAAGCAAAACTACATCTACGCGCTTGCCCAAACGCGGGATATCGTATTCGAATATTATGCGCCCGCTTTTATCATTCAGCCTTGCCACAATATTGCGCATGGCTAGTATTTCTTCCTTCCATGCGTCAACTTGCGTCGTCTGTACTTGCCCATTATAGTTTTCAACAAGAATTCCCATAATAGACTTTTCGTCACTATCTAGGAAACCACATAAATCGTTTTCGTATAGGCAGCGAGGACTCTTATTCATTTTTAAGTCCCTTGATTACGACTTCGTCGGCAGGAAGCCAGTTAATAGAGTCGAGCTCATCGCGATGGAGCCACTTGGCCGCATCATGTTCCATAAGCGTTAAGGTGCCACTTTTCACCTTCGCCAGGAAGCAGTCCATGCTTAAATGAAAACTTGGGTAATCATACTCTACCGTACATAGTTTGTCGCCTACATTAATCTCCGTGTCGAGCTCTTCTTTTATCTCACGGTGTAGCGCCTCCTTCGGAGTCTCGCCTACTTCGATTTTCCCTCCAGGAAACTCCCAGTATCCTCTCCATTCGCCATAGCCTCTTTGGGTGGCAAAAAACTTATCGCCATTAGTAATGACAGCAGCTGCGACTCGGATTACTTTATTTGTAGAACTCATAATAATTCTTGATTAGATCTTATCATAAAACATACAAAAACCTTAGGATAACAGAGATAAGTACATGCTTATGCTTTCGATATTTGTGATAGTTGCTTTAATTGATGCATGAGTCTTTTTCAGGAATTCCAAAGTCACGAAAAGCTGCTCGGCCGAAGAAAACTTGAGGCTATGGATTTTTATATTTTAAATACCAAAAAGAACCTGAAATACGAAGAAATCATTTATATTAAACGCAATTTCGAAGAGTTTGAACACTGGTATTATTCATCTTATCTACAAGATAAGTGTTACAATCGTAGCATGGATGAAGTTAGTAAAGCCGTCGTGGATTTTACGCGCGAACGAGATTGGGATCAGTTTCATTCGCCAGAAAACTTAGCGAAGTCTATTGCTATTGAGTCGGGCGAACTTCTTGAATGTTTCCAATGGAATTCTAACTTTGACAAAAAAGAAGTCTGCAAAGAACTAGCTGACATCGTAAACTATAGTATCCTTTTAGCAGACAAACTCGGCGTGAGACTTGAAGATATTGTGATGGAAAAGCTGGAAGAAAACCGCAAAAAATATCCGGTCGAAAAAGCCAAAGGTAAAAGTACGAAATACACAAAGCTATGATAGTTTACCAAGACACGAAGAAGCAATTCATTGATGATGTAAATCTAAACCAAATCGTAAATAAAATATACGATGAGTATATTCCTCGCTTTGGGCACACTACAGAATCACAGCTTCGTGCTTGGCAACACTCGATGCAATATATGCGTGGCGTGCTAGACTCAAATGAAATCCCAGAAGACGCCGGCGTAGCAATCGAATATAACATTCAGCCAACATCTAAGCGCATTGATTTTCTTCTTTCTGGCAAAGATGAAAAGGGAAATTATACAGCAATAATCGTAGAGCTTAAGCAATGGGATAGTTGTGAAGCAGTGCTCGACGAAGATGGCGTAGTTGAAACTTACGTTGGCGGCGGAAATCGCAAAGTGGCGCATCCAAGCTATCAAGCGATGAGCTACAAGCATTTGATTCAAGATTATAATGAGGCCGCGCAAGAGGGTCCGATATATCTATTTCCATGCGCATTCTTACATAATTACCGCATTGAGCCAGAAGATCCGATCATAGATCCACAATATGACGACTATCTTGCCGAGGCACCAGTTTTCGGCGCTAATGATTTCGAGAAACTGCGCAATTTTATAAAGAATCATCTTTCAACTGGCGATAAGGGTGAAACGATATTCAAGATCGAGTATGGCCGAATTCGTCCATCAAAAATGCTGCAGGATTCTATTGTGCGTATGCTTCAAGGCAAGAAAGAATTCATACTTATCGACACACAGAAAATCGTCTACGAACGCGCAAAAAGAATCGCACGCAAATCCGAATTCGACAATAAAAAGCATGTACTAATCGTGAAAGGCGGTCCTGGCACTGGCAAAACAGTGCTTGCAATAAACTTACTCTCTGACTTCATTAACGAGAGTATGTCCGCATTCTATGTTACAAAGAATCAAGCGCCACGCGCAGTATTCAAGCAAAAACTCAAAGATGGTGGCTTTAAGAAAATATTTATCGATACATTGTTTCAAAGCTCTGGTAGCTTTATTGATAATCCGACAAATAGTATCGATTGCCTGTTAGTCGATGAGTCGCATCGTTTGAATGAAAAATCCGGAATGTTCTCAAATAGAGGCGAAAACCAGACAAAAGAGATTATTAATGCGGCAAAATTCTCCGTTTTCTTCATCGACGAGGCGCAACGGGTAACTCTCAAAGACAAAGGCACGATAGCGGATATCAAGAAGTTTGCCGAGGCGCAAAATGCCGAAATTGAAGAGATTGAACTCGACAGCCAGTTCCGTTGCAATGGCTCTGATGGCTACCTTGCTTGGTTGGATAACCTGCTCGAGATTCGAGAGACTGCAAATGCCAACTCACTCGAGTATGATTATGATTTTAGAGTATTCGACGACCCGAATGAATTATTTAACGCGATTGTAAAACGAAACAGTAACAACAAGGCACGTATGGTGGCCGGGTACTGTTGGGATTGGAAAAAGAATAGCCAGAATGATCCGAGCTCTTATGATATTGTTATCCCAGAATTTGGGTTCGCAAAAAGCTGGAACCTGGGCAATACCTCAACATTTGCGATTGACCCCGAGTCGGTAGAGCAAATTGGCTGTATTCACACTACGCAAGGTTTGGAATTTGACTATGTCGGCGTAATCATTGGCGACGATATGCGCTTCGAGGACGGAAGAATTGTCACGGACGCCACCAAGCGCGCAAAGACCGACTCTTCGCTCAAGGGCCTAAAGAAGCTAATTGCCGAAGATCCAGACAAGGCAGAAAAAGTTGCCGATAAAATCATTAAGAATACGTACCGCACACTCATGACACGAGGAATGAAAGGTTGCTACGTCTATTGCACCGATACATCGCTTGCGGAATATTTAAAAGCGAGCCTCGCAAGGCTTAATAAATAATTACTCCTTATCCCCTGCGAAGACCTTTTATGAAACTACTAGGTATGCACCCTTTTCAAAATAATCAATTGCATGGTTGTGGACTGGCGTATCGACCACCCCGAATACACCGCTAAAATCAAGGTTATACCCAGGAAAGATTATCCGGCGCTAATGCCGTGCGAGTTCTGAGGTATACATATACGGGCAACGGGATTCGAACTTTTAAGATGATACAGCTTTATTGGAGCCGCAGAGACTTAAAACAATGACATTAGAGGAAATAAAAGCAATGCAATATTAATGGTATAGATTTCGCAACTTAGCGTTTAAAATTATCTAAAACATTTATTTTTAACGTAAAATTTGATATAATAGAAGCATGATTAATCAAGTTACAAAAGATAGAATTAATAGCTTGTCCGAAGAATATCGCAAGCTAGTTATTCGGCATAAAGAAGCCATAAAGGAGTTCGCTATTTCCGAACTTCCAGAAATGGTTTACAATTCCAATGCTATTGAGAATTCTACTCTTACGCTTGAAGACACTGAGGATATCCTGATTCGCAACCAAATCCGTACCGATCATGAGATTCGCGAGATTTATGAAGCAAAGAACCTCGCTAGTGCCATAGAATATCTGATGGATAACCCAGAAAAAGAGATTTCAGTAGAGTTAATCTTGAAACTACATAAAACCCTACTTACAAATATCCGTGACGAGATCGCCGGTCGTTTCCGTTCCGGTAAAGAGTGGGTACGTGTCGGTACGCATATTGGCGCCAATCCAGAATTCGTAAACGGTTTTATGCATGATTTGGTTAGAGATTATAACTCCAGTAACGATGAATATTTCTTGAAAAAAATTGCATACTTCCACGCAGAATTCGAAAACATTCACCCATTCGGTGATGGTAATGGTCGCATTGGACGTTTGCTTACAAACGAGCAATTAGACATGCTCGGTTTGCCGCCAATTATTATCCCGAATAAATCGAAATTCGATGAATACTACCCTGCTCTTGACGAATATACAAAAACCAATAAAGCAGATAAGCTAACTGAGCTATTTGCGAGCCTATTAATTGAAGCGCTATATCGCCGTATTACTAAGCTTACAGCCAAGAAGATTATTCCAGTTGCCGACTGGGCCAAGAATAATGGCACAAATCTCCAATCTGCAACCAATAAGGCTATTCGCGGAACCATACCAGCATTTAGAGTTAGAGGGCATTGGATGATTGATGGAGAATACCGAGGACAAGTTGATGGTAACTAAGAAGACAAAACACAGTGAAATTATAATAGACTAAATAAAAAATAAGACTTCCGTTTCCGATGCGTTATATCAATTAAAAATACTACTATCTGATCTTGGTGATGATTCGGTAAGAGGCTGGATAAATTCAGAGCTGGAAGGATATAGGGATGGCGACAATATACCGCCGTATAGGCACATTAAATCGCCACTTTATGGCGAGATTCAATACGTTAGTCTCGGAAATTTGATAAATCGAAAAATACAGATACCCGTAAAAACAGAGCACATTGATTATCTAGAGATCACAATGAAGGATAATATATCCATCATTGAAAAATGGGCGAAAGAGGATTCGCCCGATAAGAAAATGCCATTTGACCCAAGATTAGCAACCCATATTGCCGACATGAATCTAAGTGAAATGTGTCAAATTATGAGTGCGTGGTTTCCAGTTGCGCCAGCAAGTTTTTCTGAAATAACTAATTCCGTGAAAAACAAGATCCTTGACATATTAATGGAACTCGAAAACAAGTACGGTAGTTTAGACGACTATACAATTGATTTTAAAGATAAAAAAGATAGAGACGCAACAAGCAAGACAATCGTAAACATTATTTACAATAATAACAGCGTCAAGGTAGGAAACAAGAATAAAATCGATAGTAGCATCTTAGGAGATAACAATGAACATTAGCATATGCGACAAAAATAAGATAAAGCGGTCAACTATTGGCAATAATAATACGAAACAAAACGACAAGAGTGCTGCTAAGGAAATAATAATAGCTATTGTCACGACCGTGATAGGTGGCATCATATTGGCAATTTGTTTGAATCTGCTAAATTTGTAATCTTAAAAAGATTAGCATTTTGAGTAACAAATTCTTATAAAAGTGAGCCGGGTGGGACGTCGGCAAAATTGTTTCGCAATTTGCCTCCCTCACGGCGTCGCCTCGGAAAATCCGAAGCGCCAGCGCTTCTCTGTTTTCGCTCGGCTTCTAGTTCGGACGAACCTAAAGGTTCTCGCCCCACTCCGCGCCTCACCAAAAAGACAAAAAAATTAGACCTTCCAGGTCTATTTTTGTCTTTTTGGTGAGCCGGGTGGGACTCGAACCCACGACACCAAGCTTAAGAGGCTCGTGCTCTAACCAGCTGAGCTACCGGCCCGCTCATCAATATTTGTTATTATACCAAACTTTACCTAAAAATGCAAGAGCGGCGTTAGGGTC
>JAFONX010000002.1 GCA_017418275.1 Candidatus Saccharimonadota bacterium
CGCGTTTCGACTGGTATTGACGCCGAGGTCGTAAAGAATCTTTCTCAGGTTGTCTTCGCTGAAGCTGATGGTGAAGTTACAAAGGCCGATTCTAATGTTGTTGAAGTTAAATACGGCAAAGAAGTCAAACAGTACGAACTTAGCCACTTCGAAAAGACGAATGATGACCGCTGTTATGATGAGCATTGTGTAGTTGAACGTGGTCAGAAAGTTAAGAAGGGTGACATCCTTATCGAAGGTGCATCTATCGATCACGGTGAGCTCGCGCTTGGCAAGAACATGCTTGTTGCCTTCATGCCATGGCATGGTTTCAACATGGATGACGCGATCGTTATTTCCCGCAAACTTGTCGAAGACGATACTTTGACTAGTATTAATATCCGCGACTTTGATGTAGAAGTCCGTGAAACCAAGCTTGGTCCAGAACAGGTTACTCGCGATATCCCGAATGTTTCCGAGGCTGCTCTTCGTCACCTCGACGAAAACGGTATCGTTGCCGTCGGTTCTGAAGTTCGCAACGGTGATGTTCTCGTTGGTAAGATTACGCCAAAGGGTGAACAGGAGCTCAGTTCTGAGGAACGCCTCCTCCGCGCTATCTTCGGCGAAAAGGCAAAAGATGTCCGCGATACTTCCGTCCGTATGAACGGCTCCGACTCTGGCAAGGTTGTTGGTGTCAAGATCTTCACACGCGAAAACGGTGATGATCTCAAATCTGGCGTCTTAATGCAAATCAAGATCTATGTTGCAGAAATGCGCAAGATTAGCGTTGGCGATAAGATCGCCGGTCGCTACGGTAACAAGGGTGTCGTCGCCCGCGTCCTTCCAGTAGAGGATATGCCATTCATGGAAGATGGTACGCCAATCGATATTCTTCTTAACCCAATGGGTGTACCTAGCCGTATGAACCTCGGTCAGCTTTACGAAACTCACCTTGGTATGGCCGCTCGCGCCCTTGGTTACAACGTTATTACCCCATCCTTCAACTCGGTCACAGATGAAACAATCTCTGAGCAGCTCAAGAAGGCTGGTATGGAACGTGATGGTCGCGTCAAGCTTTACGATGGTTTGACTGGTGAACCATTTGAGGAACGCATTACCGTTGGCGTAATGTATATGCTCAAGCTTCACCACATGGTCACAGACAAGATTCACGCTCGCTCGACTGGTCCATACACGATGGTTACCCAGCAGCCGCTCGGTGGTAAGGCTCAGAACGGTGGTCAGCGCTTCGGCGAGATGGAGGTATGGACACTCGAAGCTTACGGTGCCGCCTCGACTCTTCAGGAAATGCTTACTATCAAGTCTGATGATGTCTTCGGTCGCGCTAAGGCTTACGAATCGATTATTAAGGACGAACCAATCGAAGGTCCAAAACTTCCAGAAGGTTTCAACGTCTTGGTTAAGGAGCTTCAGGGTCTCGGTCTCAAGGTTGACCTACTTGATAATGGTGACGCCAAAGATGCAGATGCTGTAATCGAGAAGACAACTCGCCGTGTTCAGAACGAAAACGACGACGCCGCAATTTATGCCCGTCTCGACAGTGAAGAACTCGTCGCTGAGTCTGCAGAAGATGCCGAAGAAAACGGTATCAGCCAAATTGATGGCAGTGATGATGATGCTGTCGAAGTCGAAATGGATAGCATTGATATCGATACAAATAATGATGATGAAGAAGGGGAGGAGTTTTAATAATGGCTTGGGCAGATAATTTTATCAGCGCAAACGATTTTGACGCTATTCGCCTATCAGTCGCCAGTCAAGATGATATCTTGAACTGGAGCTATGGTGAAGTCACAAAACCAGAAACTATTAATTACCGTACACAGAAGCCTGAACGTGACGGCTTGTTCTGTGAACGTATTTTCGGTCCAGTCAAGGACATTAATCCAAACGATCCAAAGCTCAAGGGTGTTCGCTCTCGCGAAGCTGCCGTCGACAAAGAAGGTAACCTCGTTACGAAGAGCATCACTCGCCGTGAACGCATGGGCCACATCGCACTTGCTACACCAGTTACTCATATTTGGTTCATGCATGGTACGCCAAGCGCACTTAGCCTTTTGCTTGATGCTACGGTTAAGAACATCGAGAAAGTTGTCTACTTCGCAGCTTACCTGATTATTGACGCACAGGACGAAGAAATTGCCAAGCGCCTCGAAGATCTCGAAGCTCAGACTGATGTTGCTAAGCAGGCAATTAACGCTCGCTATGCTAAGGAATCGCATGAAGCCGGCGCGAATCTTGAGAAGCTTGCCGAAGAACAGACTAAGGAGCTCGATGAACTCGAAGCCGATTATCTTCGCAAGAAGAGCATTCTTACCAGCTTCAAGAAGGGTAATTTCATCAACGAAAACGATTACCGTGATCTTGATGATGAATATCTTGACCTCATCGAAGTCGAGATGGGCGCCAGTGCTATCGAAAAGCTTTTGAAGGAAATTGATCTTCCTAAGCTTGTTGAAGATCTTCATAAGGAAGCCAGCGAATCTAAGGGTACCAAGCAGAAGCGTATCATGAAGCGCTTGAAGGTCCTCGAAGGTATGCTTTCGGCCGGCATTAAGCCAACCGACCTTATCATGAACGTTATTCCAGTCATCCCGCCAGATCTACGTCCAATGATTTCGCTCGCCGGCGGTCGCTTCGCAACTTCAGATTTGAACGATCTTTATCGCCGTGTAATCAACCGTAACAACCGCTTGAAGAAGCTTATCGACCTTAATGCTCCAGAAGTCATCTGCCGCAACGAAAAACGCATGCTTCAGGAAGCTGTCGATGCCCTTATCGACAACAACGCTAGCCGTGGTGGTCGCGCTGCCGCTTCGCAGAATGGTCGTCGCAAGCTCAAGAGTTTGTCTGACCTTCTCAAGGGTAAGCAGGGTCGTTTCCGCCAGAACCTTCTTGGTAAGCGCGTTGACTACTCTGGCCGCTCTGTAATCGTGGTTGGTCCAGAACTTCGCATTCACCAGTGTGGTTTGCCAAAGCAGATGGCGCTTGAACTCTTTAAGCCATTCGTTATCAGCTGGCTGATCCGCCACGAATATGCTAATAACATTCGCTCGGCTTCTCACTTGATTCAGGAAGGCGAAGCCGTGATTTGGGATGCGCTTGATGAGGTTATCGAAGGCAAGTATGTCCTTCTTAACCGCGCTCCATCGCTACACCGTCTCTCAGTTCAGGCTTTCCAGCCTAAGCTCGTCGATGGTAAGGCAATTCAGCTCCATCCACTCGTCGCAAACGGTTTCAACGCCGACTACGATGGTGACCAGATGGCTGTCCATCTACCTCTTTCTAACGATGCTCAGAAAGAAGCTAGGGAACTCATGGCTGCTGGTCGTAACCTCTTGAAGCCAGCTGATGGCGCTCCGGTTCTTTCGATTACGCAGGACGTCGTGCTTGGTAGCTACTACCTCACTTACGACAAGCCATCCGCACAGCCTGCCGAAGATGATCCTATCAAGGTTAAGCCATACACTAGCGTCTATGAAGCTGAGCTTGCCTACGATATGGGCGATATCAAGCTTCAGACCCCAATCCGCGTTCATACGAAGGGCGAAAAGCGTGATACTACTCTCGGTCGCGTCTTCTTTAACGAGGCTGTCAACAAGGCAATTGCCGAAGGTTTGAAGGTTCAGAATCCAGAACTGACCGACGAGGAAATCGCTGAAGAGCTTAAGAAATACGATTATGATAACAACGTCCAGAACAAGAAGCACCTTTCGAAGGTGATGGCTAAGGTCATGGAAATCTACGGTGCAACTGTAGCTGTTCAGGTTGCCGATGCTATTAAGGATCTCTCCTTCAAGTACGAGACCGTTGCTGGTATTTCCGTTTCTAAGGACGACTATCCAGAATTCGAAGGCGTCGATGAAAAGATTGCCGAAGGTGAAGGTCGCGCCGCTCAGATTTCTCAGCAGTTTGACGAAGGTCTTATTACTGAAGATGAGCGTTATCGCTTGACGGTTGATTCATGGCGCAAGACCGATGATGAGGTCTCTAAGCTCGTGAAGGATGATCTTGATTCACACGATACTAACATTACTATCATGACTAACTCTGGTGCCCGTGGTTCCGCAGGTAACATTAAGCTTGCATCTGCTACGATTGGTATCATGGTCGACGTCTTTAACCGTGAGATTGAGCTTCCAGTTAAGTCGAGCTACAAGAAGGGTCTTAATACACTTGAATCCTTTATTGCAACTCGTGGTGCACGTCAGGGTCAGGTTTCGACCGCTCTCCGTACTGCCGACTCTGGTTACTTGACTCGCCGTCTTGTCGATGTGTCTCAGGATGTCTTTACAGTTGAAGAAGAAGCAGAAGATCCAGGCTTTGCTATCTATAAGTGGGAAAGCGAATATACAGGTATTGGCTTCGCGATGCGTATCTTTGGTCGCTATGCCGCTGAACGCTCCGAGAAGTATGGCATCGAGGTCGGTGATCTAATCTCCCTCGAGAAGGCTGAAGAAATGGAAGCGGACGACGAAGTTGAAAGCTTCAAGATTAAGAGTATTCTTACAACTGAATGCAACGACGGTGTGCCACGCGATGCTTATGGTATCGACATGGCTACCCGTCAGCCAATTGCTTATCATGAGCCAGTTGGCGTGATTGCCGCTCAGTCCGTCGGTGAGCCTGGTACGCAGCTTACCCTTGATACTAAGCACTCTAGCGGTGTTGCCGGTTCCGGTGCTATCTCCCGTGGTCTTCCACGCGTTGAGGAGCTTCTCGAAGCCCGCAATCCTAAGGGTCAGGCTTATATTTCGACTATCTCTGGTATTGTTGAAACTTGGGAAGAAGGTAATAACAATATTATCCAGGTTACCCCAGAAGCTGGTAGGAGTCAGGAATTCGTCCTTGATGGTCGCAAGGCTAAGGTTAAGGATGGCGCCAATGTTAAGACCGGTGCTGTGATTGCCAGCAAGAGCAAGGGTGCAGACCCAATCATTGCCCCATTTGATGGTATTGCTGAACTCCTTGACGACAAGATTATCCTTGTTGCCGGTGGTGGTTCGCCAATTAAGTTTAGTGTTCCGAATGATTATGGTGTAACGGTCAAATCTGGTGACCACGTTGAGCCAGGCGATCGCCTCTCCGAAGGTTCTTTGAACTTGCAAGACCTCATGAAGTACAAGGGCGTCGAAGAAACCGAGCGCTATATCTTGAACGATATTCTCGCAATCTACGCTGCTCAGGGTCATGAAATCTCTGCAAAGCACCTCGAAATCATTATTCGCCAGATGTTCTCTCGCGTTATTATTGATGAGGCTGGTGATACTGAATTCGTTACGGGCGATATTGTCAGCAAGGCTGCAGTTATCCGTGCTAATAAGGCAGCTGAAGCCCAGGGCAAACAGCCAGCCAACTTCACTCAGCTTCTCCTTGGTATTTCGAAGGTCTCTATCTACTCGGATTCCTTCCTCTCGGCTGCATCCTTCCAGGATACAACCCGTGTTCTTATCAGCTCTGCCATCTCTGGTCGTGTCGACCACTTGAAGGGCTTGAAGGAAAACGTCATTATTGGTCGCAAGATCCCTGTAGGTACTGGCGTACATGCACTTCCAGAAGAAGAAAGCGAATTCGAACCAGAAGCCGAAGTTTCAAGCGTCGAAGCTTAATCGCGCAAAGGTTAAAAAACAGCTCCAGAAATGGGGCTGTTTTTTTTGCGGTATTTCTTATGAGGCTATTGCTTTATTTCTGAAAAATTGCTATAAAATTATTAACTTATGGAAACATCAACTGCGGGTATTTTACTAACAAACAAGGCAATTCTTTGCATTTCTGCTGGTCTAGCGATTATGCTAGCAATCTCATTTACGGTGATGATGGGTTTGACTCTATTTGAGTACTATTACGCGAAACGTAGCAAGGATTAAGCTGATTTTATTATCTATCCCTCCATGCTATACTAATAGGTACAAAAGGAGGAGGTTTTATGGATGATTTCGATTATCTTAAAGACGGCGACGTTTATTTTGATGCCGCTTGTCAGTCCCTACGCCCACGTCCTGTAATTGATGCTTTGAATCGTTATTATACGGAACATAATTCTTGTGGCGAGCGTGTTAAATACGCTTGGGGCAAGCGTACGGATGAAATTGTAGAAAATGCGCGCCTTCACGCGCTTAAATATCTGAAGCTCAAGAGTAAGGATTATTTTACATCCTTTACGCTCAATACTACTTACGGCATTAACTTGATTTTAAATCAGATCAAGCCAGAGCTTTTTGAAAAGGTGATGACCTCAGAAATTGAGCACAACTCGGTGTTTCTGCCGGTTATGACCTTTGCTAATGCAAATCATTTGCCGCGCGAAATTATGCAACGCCGCGAAGATGGCGGAATAGATACTGAGGCTTATGATTTTACGAAAGCCCTTGTAGTCGTGAACGCCGTCTCAAATATTGACGGTCGCGAGCTTGTAAATATCAAGGAGCTAACTAAAGCTGTACATAAGGCTGGCGGTGTTCTGATTATCGATGCCGCGCAAGCTCTAGCACACAATCATGAGCTATTACAAAAGACTGAAGTTGATGCCATTTGCAGTTCCGCACACAAGATGTACGGCGCTTCGTTGGGCGTTATTATTGCGCGCCGTGATCTCATTCCAAAGCTAAATACTCAGTTTATTGGTGGCGGCATGGTTGACGATGTGCACAAAGACGAATATTTTCTCTCCGCCAAAAACCCAGAGCATGCCTATACGATTTTCGAATCTGGTCTTCAGGCATGGGGTGAAATTGTCGCTTTTGATGCCGCGCTGACCTGGCTAGAAGCTTTGTCAAAGGCGGACAAGGAGCAGATGCACGAAAATTGTGAACGCATCTTTGATTTCTTGAACGCTCAGCCACGCGTCCATCTTATCAATAAAGCCGCCTCGCCAACATTTAGCTTCTATATTGACGGTCTTGATTCGCATCTCGTGGGCGGAGCTCTCTCAGACGAGGGTATTATGGCGCGTACGGGTTACTTCTGCGTGCATTACTATCTTGGTCAAGTACTCAATGTTCCGCCGATGATTCGTTTTTCACTCGGCTATCACGTGCGCAAAGCTGATGTCGACAAAGTAATTAAGACTCTCGAAAGGATGCTCGGCTAATGGTCTGTATTGCAGCTTTTATTATTTTGGCGATTGTAGGCATCTTTGTAGCTTTTCTTTCGATTTTTCGCAAAGACATTGGTCGTAAGTACTGGAAGGTTTTCAAAAAATCGCTCCATTGTTTTACGCATCATATTACCTTCCGTAAATGCGATACCAATTTCAAGGATGACGTTAAAAACCTCCTTCTTAAAAAAGTTGTCATCAAGCACCCAAAAGCTGTAAAACCACTCTCGGTTACCATTGAAGTTGCCGCGTTCCTGATTGTAGCGGTGTCGGTTTGGTCGCTTGCTACGGCCGTCAAATCTGGTTTGGCGCTCTGGGCACTCGGCAGTTGTAATGTACGCCAGCCGTCCGCTTGTACGCTCGGTGCCGAAGCTTGCAGTATTGATAGTGGCGAAGAGCCAAAGAACTTTATCGAATCGGTTGGTTTATGGTTTACGGACTGGGGCCAGATTTTCGAAGCAATTCCAGATCGCTTCCGCTCTTGGGATACAAGCAACTTCGAGCTAGTAGGTATCGATGCTTCATCTATGGCGAATAGTGATGTTGATACGGCAATAGATATCCTCGATCCGGGCTGTTCAGTTTGCGCCCAATCCTTTATGTTGCAAACCGAAGATGAATTCTTTACAAAGCACAAGGTCACAATTGTGCCATTCCCAATCCAGGACGAAGAAGGGAATTTCAAATTTAAGAATTCCGAGCTAATTGTCCGCTATATCTTGTCGATGGAACAGCAAGGCTTGCCGCTCGACGAGCAAGACGAAAAGGCGCTCAGTCCTGCCTTTAAGACTATGCGTAGAGTGTTGATTGAGACCGGCGAATATGTCACGGAAGTCAAAACTTACAACTACTCGTACCAACAGTTGTTTAACGAAATGTATTCTGCGGAAGAAGCCGAGGCGAAGCTCCAAGACTGGCTCAAAGAATTTGGCTATCATGGTGCGGAGCGCTCGGAGATCATCGAGCGTGCTCATTCGGATCAAATCGGTGAAGTTATCAAGAAAAATAACGAAATCGTCACGAAGGATATTCATGCCAAGGGTATCCCAACGATGATTTATGATGGTCGCAAACATACAGGCAAATACGAGGAGTAATTATGGAACTCTACAAAGCAATCTGTTCTGGTATCGTGAACGGTCTAGTAAACTTGAGTCCGCTCTCAGATGGCGCGCACTTCGAGATTTTCAAGGCTATTATTGCGGATAATTCGGAGCAGATTGCTTTGCTACTGGCGATGTCGTCGTTTGGGTCGCTGGTTGCTTTGTTGTTTTATTTCCGTCTTGAATATCGTGCGCTGTTTCGCAAGACCGGAAAGAATAAGCTAATCAAACTTTTGCTGTTGGCGGCTCCGTTATGCGTGGCATATCCAGCCCTAATGTGGCTCATCGAAAAATCTCCAGTAATTATGAATCCTTTCTTTGCGATTGTTATGATGCTTGTAAGTAGTATTATCGTGTTAAACTTTAACCAAATCTTTCGTAAAAAAGAGATCAAAGAAAGGTCTATGTCTAAAAAACGCGCCCTGATTACGGGCTTCGTGTCTTGCTTGTCGCTGCTGCCAGGTTTGTCTAGGATAATGGTGTCGATTGTTGCAGGGCGTGCACAAAATATCAAGGAAGGGAAGTCGCTACGCTATAGTATATTGGCGAGTGCGCCATTCTTGCTCGTGGTCTTTATTCGTGCATTATTAATGCCGGGTGGTACGCAGTTCTTTACTGAGCAATTCGGTCCAATTTTAATCGCAAATCTAGTCAGTTTTATAATTACGCTCTTTGTGATTCGTTTCATTATGAAGCACGAAGAAGAGAAGGTAGTTTGCTATGCAGCCTGGTATCAGGCGACCCTAGCACTCTTTGTGCTATTCTTTGAACTCGTCAAAATCTAATACCTATATTATAGCATAAACGGCATAGAATGTCAATAGCGCACCTCTTGAAAATATGTTAAAATAATCTTGTGAATATTGATAAAATCCGAAATTTTTGTATTATTGCGCATATTGATCATGGCAAGTCGACTTTAGCCGATCGCATGCTCGAATTGACTGGTACGGTTGCGAAACGCGAAATGAAATCGCAGCTTTTGGACAGCATGGAGCTCGAGCGCGAAAAAGGCATCACAATCAAGTTGACACCGGTGCGCATGGAATATAAAGGTCATGCTCTGAATTTAATTGACACGCCGGGGCACGTGGATTTTTCTTATGAGGTTTCGCGCTCGCTACAAGCGGTTGAGGGTGCGATTCTGGTGGTTGATGCTACGCAGGGTATTCAGGCGCAGACCTTGGCAAATGTTTATCTTGCCCTTGAGCAAGATTTAACAATTATTCCGGTCATTAACAAGATTGATTTACCGGCTAGCGATGTGCCGCGCGTGACGGCTGAGATTGTGAATTTGCTCGGTTGCGATCCGGACGAGATTATTAAAGTTTCTGCTAAGACGGGCGAAAATGTCGATCGGGTGCTTGATGCGATAATTGCGCGCGTGCCGGCACCAAAGCTTGAATCTGGCTCTGAGACAAAGGCTCTGATTTTTGACTCTTACTTCGACGATTACCGTGGTGTGGTTTTGTATGTGCGCATGTTTGGCGGCAGCTTGCCAAAGAACGCAAATATCACCATGATGGCAACAGGTTCAAAAGATATCGCGCTTGAAGTCGGGATTTTGAATCCAAAGATGTCTCCGCGTAATAATCTTGAGCCGGGCGAAATTGGCTATATTGTTACAAACCTCAAAGCCACACGCGAGGCGAAGGTGGGCGATACTGTTACCTTGACGAAGAATCCTGCCAAAGAACCGCTTCCGGGCTACAAGAATGTTCATCCTTTTGTGTATGCCGGTTTCTTCCCAGTTTCGAATGATCAGTATAAGGATTTAAAAGACGCAATAGAGAAGCTGTCGCTTGCGGACTCTGCCTTGCAGTTTGAGCCGGAAAATTCCCCAGTGCTAGGTTTTGGCCTTCGTATCGGTTTCTTGGGTCTTTTGCATATGGATATTATTCGCGAACGTTTGGAACGCGAGTTTAAACTTGATCTTATCGTGACGAATCCGTCGACGGATTATCATGTTTTGATGACAAGCGGTGAAGAGGTAGATATTCGTAGCGCGTCAGATTTGCCGGATGTGACTTTTGTTTCGGAAATCCGTGAACCTTGGGCGAGGGGTGAAATTATTACGCCGAAGGAATACATCGGGTCTATCTTGGAGCTTATCGTGCAAAAGCGTGGCATTCAGAAGAATATCTCATATATTGATACGCGCGCGGTGATTGATTTTGATGCACCAATGGCTAATCTTTTGACGGACTTCTACGATCAGCTCAAGTCCGCAACGTCCGGCTATGCAAGCTTTAACTATGAGCTTGGCGGTTATCGGGCGGATGATCTTGTGCGCGTAGATTTCTTGGTGGCAGGCGAGCGTGTGGATGCCTTGTCTGTGATGGCACATCGAAGCGAGGCGGACGGCATTGGTCGCACGGTGACAAAGAAATTGAAAGAAGTAATTCCACGCCAGAATTTCGAGGTGGCTTTGCAGGCGGCGATTGGCGCTCGAATTATCGCGCGCGAAACTCTCGGCGCTTACCGCAAGGATGTGACGGTTAAGATTCATACGGGCGACCGCGATCGCAAGGCTAAGTTGGTCGAGAAGCAGAAACGCGGTAAGGCCAGAATGAAGCGCTTTGGTAAGGTAGATATTCCGAGCGAGGCGTTTACGGTATTATTGAAACGAGATTAATTAGCTACTTGAACGGACATTGTCTTGAAGTGGTACTAATTTGCTACGCAACTAGTCGTTTCTTGAAGCGAGACTAGTATGCTGCATAACTAATTGCTTTTCGGCTACATGCTCATTTGCTTGCCATTTTGGAAAGTTTTTACGCTATCTCGATATGGGTTTGCCTGACAAATCTTGCCGATTTGGCCAGTAAATGAACATGTCTCGAGAATGTGTCGTTGCGCTCGAATAAGGCTGGCAAATACAAGAATTTGGTCGCAATTAAGTAGTTTTATGGCGACCTGTGAGCTTGGTTGCGATTTTTGCAACTAAATACGCTATCATGAAATCGCCCCATCTTGAATTAGTTGCATATTTTGCAACCAACTACACATGCATGCAAAAAGAAAACTAAAAGAGTTTCTAAAGAAGTAAAACACCCACCAATCTAACTGGCAATTGTGCGCTACAACAAAAAAATTCTCCACGGATTCGTGGAGAATTAATGCTATTCGGTTCTTTCGATCAACGCGTTTATAACTCGCTCGAATACGACGTCTTTGCTGTCGTCCGACTCTATTTTAATCAGTAGCCCTAAATCCTCGTAAGTCTTCAAAACCGGCAAAGTCTTTTCGTTAAACTCGGCGATACGTAGCCTTAAAGCCTCTTCATTCTCGTCGTCGCCGCGCGTGCCGCGATCGTTGCTCTCGAGGGCAATCTGACGACGGCGCTCGGCTTCTTCGGCTGAAATATTAAGAAAGATTGCAGCCTTGATCGGATGACCACCATCGCTTGCGGCTTTAATAACATCATGCTCTTCGCCTTCCCAGCGACCGACGCTGCTCAAAATTAGAGCCTGTCCATTTAGGTGCTCACTACCAAAATATGGCAAAACAATGCTACGAAACTTGTCGGTATTTGCGAGCGCGCCGGAGTTCATTTCTGCCTTAAGCTCGGCGTCGCGCTCCTGGGCTTCGCGGAGAATTGCGCCTGAACTTAAAAACTTACCATCCAGCACGTCGGCTAGGCGCGTGCCGACGGTATCCTTACCTGAAAAAGGCATGCCAAAGATATTGATGCTTCCGCTACCTAGCCAGGACTTGATTCTCTCGATATTTTCCATAATTTAATGCTAAAATTATATCATATGGAAAATCCGAAAATAGCCGTTGGTGGCAATGGTGGGGCCGGTGAAGCGGACAATGGTCAGAAGAAATCTTTGTTAGACAAACTCACAAACCTTAATGCCGCGCAAAAACCTGCGGAGCCAATCGATTATTCTAAGCTCGAAAACGCCAAAACAAAATCGATAGTCGAATCGCGCCGCGAATCAGCAAGCGAAGAACTGCGCCAATTGCAAGCGCTTGAAGAACAGCGTCTAGCTCAACAAAGAGCAGAAATCAAAATGGCGGCCGCCAAAAAAACCGGCACATACATCACCGTGACGATTATTTGTGTGGTTCTTTTAATATGTCTGGTTTTCTTCTTCCTAAGTTTGGTCAAATACTTGCGCAAGCCAACCAGTACAGAAATTAGCGGCAACACCGGCGAAATATCCGAGACCGTCAAAATAGGAACATATACTTGCAAGAAGGCTGATTGCGAATCAAAACTTGATTTAGCGGATGGTCGTCAGCTTATCAAAGACGATAGCTATATCTTGTATAATCAGGACGTCGAAGAAAGCTTTGTCTTGACGCTTGAAGGTGACTATGTAGAGTTCAATGAGTTTAATTGGGGCGAAAAACACTATCTTCTCGCGAAAAATGCAGATGGACTTGGCGCAATCTTCTCAGTAACAGATAACAAGTACGTCACCGATGCTGTATATGAAGCCATTCTAGGCGATGCCTCGGATTCGGCTTACGACCGCATGAATTGGGTTGTTGGTAAGCTTATTATTGCAAAGCGCAGTGGTTCATATCGCTTAGTGAATATTGAGGATGGTTCAGAAAAGGTTTCTGGCGTGCTCGGTGTATTTGCGACTCAATCTGGTTATTATATTGCCCGAGAAGAAGGCGGTGTATTGCGCGTCTTTAACTCTGAGAAGGTGCAAATTATCCTTACGAGCGAAGGCGAACAGCTATATGAGCGCGATGGTTATCTAATCGTGGCGAACGAAAAGCAATTCAATATTTTCAAAAACAATGGTGAGACCGTCAAGAATAAAGAGTGTTCGTTCTACGACGAACTAAAGGGCCAAAAGCGTGAGGCGCTTGTAAACTTCTTGAACGGCAATTCAGCTTACTTCCACATCTATTAAACGGCAAAATTAGCAGACCTTGCCATAGAGTGCTAAATGGCATATAATAAGCTTATGACTGATCGTCAAAGAGAAATTCTTTTTGCTATCATTGAGGAATATGCGGAGCTTGCCACGCCAGTCGGCAGCGTTACTCTTGCAAAACTTTTTGACGTCTCTTCGGCTACCATCCGTGCCGAGATGGTCAAGCTCGAAGAAATGGGCTACATTATGCAACCGCACACCTCGGCCGGGCGCGTGCCGACCGACGCCGGCTATCGTCTTTATGTGAATCAGTTACAAGAGAATCTAGAAGGCGAAGCGCATCATATCGAAGCTGAAGCTGGCAATACCCCAGATCGCACTAAGCGCGCGCTCGAAACCCGCATTCAGGCGCAAACCCGCGCAGACTACGCCATCCGTAGTGCTGTAGATAGCCTAGTAGACCTAACGGGAAACCTTGGTCTTGCGACTGTTGGTGACCAACTTTATATCTCTGGTTTTGGTAACCTATTCTCTCAACCAGAATTTTCGCAGTCTACCCAGGTTCAAGCCGTTGCGAAACTGTTGGATAATATCAAGCCATGGCTACGCGAGGTCTCGCCAAATGAAACCATTAATGTATATATCGGCACAGAGAATCCCGTTGGCAAAACCTCAAATGTCTCTCTGATTATTTCGCGTTTTCGCTCGCCATTCTCGGATCATAGCTATATTGGCGTGCTTGGTCCAACCAGACAATCGTACAAACGCGTAATGTCACTCGTGCGCCATGCCGGATTAATGTTGGAGGATATATTATTATGACAAAGGTAAAAGACCAAAACAATCAAGCTCAAGACGAAGTTGCAGCTCAGGCAGAAACTGAAGCTGTAGAAGAAGTTGTCGAAGAAAGCAACGAAGTCGAAACGCTCAAGGCAGAGTACGAAGCCAAGATTACGGAGCTCGTAAATGACCTTCAGCGCACGCGTGCAGACTTCGAGAACTATCGTCGTGCCGTAGAACAACAGCGCGAGATTTATGGTGAAACTGTCAAGGAATCAACTATTAAGAAAATCTTGCCACTCCTCGATAATATCGACCGCGCAATTGCGGCACAGCCAGAAGCGATGGGTCCACTTGCAAAAGGCTTTGAAAAGACTCTTAAAGAGCTCAAGCTCGAAAAAATCATCCCAGCCGTGGGCGATGAGTTTAATCCGGATTTACATAACGCTGTGATGGTTGAAGGCGATGGCGAGGAAGAGACAATCGCGGAAGTTTTGCAACCGGGATACATTTATGACGGCCAGCTCGTGCGCGAAGTACTTGTAAAAGTCGCGAAGAACTAAAATGAAATTTATTGTTATTACCTTATTCCCAGAGATGTTCGAAAAAGTTTTCGGACAATCGATGCTTTGGAAGGCTACTGACCGCGGTCTCGCGGAGTTCGAAATGATGGACTTGCGCCAATTCGGTCTCGGCCCACGTCATCAGGTTGACGATACGCCATATGGCGGCGGTGACGGGATGCTTTTGAAGCCTGAGCCAATTTTTGCGGCTGTCGAGAAGGCTAAGGAAAAACTCCCGAACGCTAAAGTTGTTTTGATGACCCCAAAGGGTCCAATCTGGGACCAAAAGCGTGCGCAGGAATTTGCCACAGCGTATACGGACTATATCTTCATCTGCCCGCATTACGAAGGCTACGATGAGCGCATACTAACACTCGTAGATTACCAAGTTTCCATTGGTAAATTCATTCTCACGGGTGGCGAAATTCCAACCATGGCGGTAATTGACAGTATCGTGCGCCTCATTCCTGGAGTTTTGGGTGGCGTAACTTCTGCTGCCATTGAAAGCTTTAGCGAAGGCGACAACTACGAATACCCGCAATATACGCGTCCTGAGATTTTTCGTGGCATGCGCGTACCAGAAGTGCTTCTCTCTGGCAATCATGGCGAAATAGATAAATGGCGCGCCGAAAACGCCCCAACTAAGCCGAGCGAGCAATAATGAACCTTGCTTCGCCAATCGAGGACGTAAAGGGGATTGGTCCTAAAACGAGCGAGATTTTGAACCACGCAGGGATTTTTACTTTGCGCGATTTGATTTACCATCTACCGCGCGATTACCAGAATTTCCAGCAAGCCGAAAGCATTAAAGATTTAAAGCCAGGTCAAGTTACGATTAAAGCGCGCGTTGATAGTATTACAACGAGCCGTCGTCGCAGGGGTTTAACTCTAACCGAGGCAACCTTGCGTGATCAAACGGGCGCTGTGCGTGCGATTTGGTTTAATCAGCCCTACCGCGCCAAACAGCTCGCCACCGACAAAGAATACTACTTTTCGGGCAAGCTTGAGTTTTCCTACGGTCGCTATCAGCTTATGAATCCTTCGGCCGAACTTGGCAAAGATATCGAGGCGGACCCCAGCCGATCGCTTCAGTCAATTTATCCGGCTAGAGGCACAATTAAGAGTCATGATTTTGTAAAATATATCAAAACTCTGGAAAACACCATCGCGCTTACACCAGATTTAATTCCGGACTTTCCAGGTCGCGCGGACGCTTTAATGGATGTACATTTCCCAGAAACAGTCGAGCAGGCTAAACAAGGGCGCGCCTATCTAGCAACCGAGGAGTTATTTAGTCTTCTGCTCGCCTCAAAACTAAACCGCGAAGAAAACAAACGCATGCGTACCGCGCCAATCAAGCATGATCTTGAGCAGTTTAAGGCGATGCTTAAAAAGCTCCCATTCCCACTCACGGGCGCGCAAAAACGTGCTATCTGGGAAATCATGCAGGATATGGAGCGGGAAATCCCGATGAACCGCCTCTTGCAGGGTGATGTTGGCTCGGGCAAAACCATGGTTGCGGCGCTTTCGGCCTTTATTGCGGCTAAAGCCGGTTTTCAGGCGGCCTTGATGGCGCCGACCGAGGTGCTTGCAACGCAACATGCCGAGGGTCTCTCGGAATTATTTGGTAACGAAATGAAAATTGCACTCCTGACCGGCTCGACCAAGCATAAAAATGAACTCAAGAAGCATATCGCCGCCGGCGAGGTGGATTTGGTAGTAGGCACGCA
This sequence comes from Candidatus Saccharimonadota bacterium, assembly GCA_017418275.1. Classification (GTDB taxonomy): domain Bacteria; phylum Patescibacteriota; class Saccharimonadia; order Saccharimonadales; family Saccharimonadaceae; genus UBA2834. Next base: position 16,114 of record JAFONX010000002.1, read on the forward strand.
CGCCTTAATTACAGACGATACGGTCTTTAAGAACCTTGGCCTCGCGATTATTGACGAACAACATCGCTTTGGTGTTGCACAACGTCAGAAGCTTCTCGCAAAAGCGCATACTTTGCCGCATCTCCTTTCGATGACGGCGACTCCGATTCCGCGCTCTTTGCAACTCACGATATTCGGCGACCTGAGCGTCTCAGTACTCGACGAACTACCCGCCGGTCGACAGGCAATTACAACTAAGATTGTTTCGCCAAACTCAACCAAGCAGATGTGGGATGCAATCGAACCAGAACTGCAAAATCATCATCAGGTTTACTATATCTGTAAAAAGATTGATGACGACGGCAAGAGTGAGCTTGCCTCCGTAAAGCGCGAATGTCAGCATCTTGCAAAGCTGTTTCCGAACTATCATGTCGATTTATTACATGGCAAGATGAAGGCGGCTGAAAAGGACGAAATCATGAAGCGTTTCGCGGCGGGGCAGATAGACATCCTCGTCAGTACGACCGTGGTAGAAGTGGGCGTAAATGTCCCGAACGCAACGGTTATGGTTATTAAAGATGCCGATCAATATGGTCTTTCGCAATTGCATCAGCTTCGCGGTCGCGTCGGGCGCGGTCAAGATGCAAGCTACTGTTATCTTGTCAATTCTAGCTCCGAGGCGCCAAGCCGCAGATTACGTGAAATTGAACGCTCTCAAGATGGCTTCCATCTCGCCGAAGTGGACCTAAAATTGCGCGGCCCAGGCGAAATCTATGGTGCATTACAACACGGCGCGCTAGATCTTCGCATTGCTTCCGTAACAGATACGAAACTCGTCCATCAGGCCAGTAAACTCGTCGACAATTTCCTCAAGAAAGGCTATGATTTGTTAGAATATAAAGAGTTAGCCGCATCCGTTCGCAAATATCAACGCTTAACTACGCTTAATTAATATGTATTCATCACTTGGCATTATTCAATCCTCAAAACGCTCTGGGCGAATCATGGGTACTCACCAAAAGATCGATAAAATCGCCCGACGTCTCATTTCGCGCAATATGGATCATGCGCGCATTTTTCCAAGCACGCAAAAAATTCTGAACTTCGAAGGTATGCAGGGCCCTGATGGTTTGAAGCGCAAATCTCCAGGCGTAGACGAGCCAGAACATTTTATAAAGCCTGGAAATGACGACGGGATTCTGATAGGCATCATTCGCGACCACCACTACAATCTCGTGCAAGCCCTAGTGCAGGATAATCCCGAACGTGCAGCCTTTGAGGCGGCTTGGATGGCGCACGCAATCACGGACGGTCTTACGCCAGCTCACCATTATCCATATCAAGAACGCGTGAATGAGTTGATGCAGGATAAAGACTACAAAAAGCTCTTTGGCGTCAAAATCAAGGGTATTATGCGTGGCACGAACTTGGCTGAGGCGGCGCGTAATAACTGGCTCTATTGGGGCGCGGGCGGTATTATGACAAAGCATATCGCCTTTGAATATGGGGTAGCCTACTCAATTACGCCAACTCGACAAAAAAGCCTGACGCCACCGATGTCACGCAGTAGTTTTAAACATATCGATTACGAAAAAGTCTTTTATCGTTCACTCGCGCGGATTAATAGTCTGCATATGTATGATAGATTCCTTGAAACCGGCTGGACAACACAGCTTGCCATGGACACGCATCAGGTTTTGATTCCAGAGATTATTCGTGCTGTAACCTTGAACTGGGCAAGTTGTATAAATGAAGCAATGGAGATTAAGAATGCGCAAAAGTAAACAAATCCGGATTATCTCTGGCGAATTTGGCGGCAGATTAATCGACACGCCAAACACCGAGGCGACTCAGCCAATGGGCGACCGCGAACGCATGGCGATCTTCAACCGTCTGCGTGGCGAAATTCCAGGAACGGTTATTCTTGACGCCTTTGCGGGGAGTGGTGCGCTAGGACTCGAAGCGCTATCGCTCGGCGCGGCAGAGGTGGATTTTCTCGAAAATAATCCAGAAGCCATCCGTACGATCAAGAATAACCTTAAAAAACTTGAACAAAGCGCATCAATCATCAAAAAGCCAACGCGTGACTATGATCTAATTATTGCCGATCCGCCATATCCTAATCCGCAATACGATTTCTGCGCGGAACTCGCGGAGCATCTAAAAAAGAATGGCTACTTCGTACTTTCGCACCCAGCTGTGCCGTTCCCGCCAGAATTTACCGGTCTTGAGCTGATTAGCGACAAAAAATACGCCGCCGCACATATTAAAATTTATCGCAAAAAATAAGCAAGAAAATAAAAAATAGGTCAACCTCCCAGAAGACCTATTTTTTTGCTGTTAAGCGGTATTGCGAACTTCAACGCTCGAATAGCTTTCAACACTCTGAATGTCAATTGACATCTTGCAAACCTCTTTATTTTATTTCACTTTATCTTTTTTATCTCTGTTTGTCTCTCGACTCTCCACGCTTTAGATTATATAGAAGCGACTAGCTAAACGCAAGTATTTTATTAATTCTTTCTAAAAGCTGCTGCAGGTGGTCGTTTCTGGCGCATAAAGATATAATATAGGGTAGATACGAAACATTTTCGCGCGCCGTCAAAAAGCAAAGAAAGGAAATAATGAAAAAAGTCACCAGTGAAGAATTTGTAGAGAAAGTCGAAAAAAGCAAGGGGATAGTCTACGTTGACTTTTTCGCAACTTGGTGCCCACCGTGCCGAGCCTTTTCGCCAATTGTAGGCGTTGTGGCCAAGGACGAAACGGTTTATCAGGTGGATATTGATGCCGAACCGGAACTTGCCGCCAAATACGATATCATGTCTATTCCGACCTTGATTTGCTTTAAAGACGGTAAAGAGCACAAGCGCTCAATGGGCGTAATAAGTGAAAAAGAAATTAGGGAGATGCAAAAATAATGTTGTACGATGTCGCGATTATTGGTGGCGGCCCGGCGGGCTTAACGGCGGCGATTTACGCTACGCGTGCCAATCTAAAAACAATTGTATTCGAAAAAGCGATTTGTGGTGGTCAAATCGTTAATGCTATGCAGGTTGACAATTATCCCGCCTTGCCACACATATCTGGCGCTGAGCTTGGCGAGCGTCTAGAAAATCAGGCTAAGGAGCTAGGTGCGGAAATTGTCTTTGATGAAGTCTCTAACTTCGCAAAAGAAGGTGATGTCTTTAAGCTTTCTGCGAGCGAAGAATATATGGCACGGAGTGTGGTGCTTGCAACTGGTGCTGCGCCACGCAAACTAGATATCCCAGGCGAAAAAGAACTGATCGGTCGTGGAGTCTCGCTCTGTGCGACTTGTGACGGCGGCTTCTTTAAGGGTAAAAACGTCGCTGTTATTGGTGGCGGCGATGCGGCGCTAGCGGACGCGATTTATCTCTCTGGGATTTGCAATAAAGTTTATTTAGTACACCGTCGTGACGAATTCCGCGGCAAGGCCTCAATGGTCGAGAAGTTGAAAAACATCCCGAATGTCGAGTTTGTCTTAAAGGCGACCCCAGAGCAAATCCTCGGCGAAAGCCGGGTCGAAGGTCTAGAAATTAAGCAGGACGAACAGATGAAAAAGCTTAATGTCGAGGGCGTGTTCGTGGCGATTGGGCAGGTATCGCAAGGTGCAAGACTGAATCCGGAGCTCAAGGCGGATTCCTTTGGTTATTTGATTGCGGACGAAAACTTACAAAGCTCAATTCCTGGCGTCTTCCTGGCTGGTGATTTAAGGCAAAAACGCACGCGACAGCTCACGACAGCGACCGCGGATGGCTCAGAGGCGATCGCGAGCGTATCGGATTATTTAAGTAATAAACAGTAAAAAAACCGACCCATGAGGTCGGTTTTTAAATTATTTGGTTTCTTTTTTGTCTTCTTCTTTTTTCTCGATAACGTTGCTAACGATAACTTCGGACTTAGTAGGCACGATAATTGCCATGACAATGTAAAGAATCAAACCACCGCCAGCAAATAGCGAAGCTGCTACCCAAAGTACGCGAACGATTACCGGGTCCATATTAAAATATTCGGCAACGCCGCCGCAAACACCGGCAAGTACCTTGCCTTCTTCGATGCGGTAAAGTTTTTTAGTGTTCATAAAACTCCATTTATTAATATGATTATATTGTACCACAAAAAGCATAAAAAGTAAAGTGCCCCGCTTAAAAAGCAGGGCGAGTAGTTGGATTATTTGAGTTTGTGGTTGACGCTAATCATGATATTGACCGGAGCATCAAAATCCTCAAATTTTACACCGTTTCTATCGATTGGGCCGTACTTCTCAATCAAGCTACGCTTGTCGGAAATAGTATAGGCGACATTCTTGCCTATTCCGAAGGCATAACCCAAGCGGAAAGCTCCGAAAGCATCCGCATCCTGAATCGAGGGGCGCATTGGGTCGAGCTGAATAATTCTGTCGAACTTGGGCGTTGGGATGTCTTCGAATCTGAGTCCGTACTCGGCGACGAATTCCAAAGCTTTGGGTAATTTTCCGTCGATGCGATATCCGATAAATCTACGCATGATTCTTGGAATCGACTTGATGTCGCTAGTATAGGCGAGTACCGGCTTTTGCAGCGCGGTCGCATAACCGCATTCCCAGGCAGTTCCAGAATCACAGCAAGGATGCCTTTTGTATCCGCGGAAGTTCGAGAGATTGGCGACGACGTAGTCGCAAGCTTGAATCATTTTGAGATTACCTCGCACGATAGCTTCGGCAGTCTCTTGCTTTGAGTTGGTTTGCGGAATTTCGTTGTCGAGTGGAACAAGACCTTTTAAGCCTCTGAGTGCACAACATAATTTCTGTGCCTGACTGATACTTGCGGCTTCGTTAAAAAAGACTTCGGGACCAGCTAAATAAACTTTTTTACCCATAGCATTACCTCCTTTATGGGCAGGTCTGTATGAAACGATGGTTAACGAACAATTCTAAGGTGAATTCAAGGATATAATATAGTATCTCTAAGAGAAAAAGCAATAGATAGGGATATCTTTACAACAAAAAACGAGCAAAGCTCGTAAATAAATATGGTCCGCGAGACTGGACTTGAACCAGCACGCCGTAAGGCATATGCTCCTAAGGCATACGTGTATACCAA